>JAGGXN010000155.1 GCA_021163065.1 Archaeoglobaceae archaeon
CTGGAATTTATTATTCTTCAAACCACACTTTAATTTGGAATATAAATAGCCTAAACGTCTCAAAAAGCAAAATACTTAACATAAGTGTTTTAGTAAAAAATACTGTTCCAAATGGAACTATCATAAACAATTCGGCAATTGTTTCATTACCGGGCTTTTATAATGAAACTAACCAAAGTACAACCGTTTTGGCAGCAGAAATCTACGATCCAAAGACTGTTATTGACTTAAATGGCCCACCATCGCAACCTGGTGATGTCTTAGAATACTCAATATGGTTAAACAACACTGGAGTTGTGGATACTACAGCATTCTTTGTAGATCCAATTCCAGAGCATACAACCTATGCAAATTACGTATGGGCCAGCTCTGGCAACGTTTCATACAACGCATCGAACAATTCAATTGAATGGCACGGCAACATTCCTGCTGGAAGTTATGTGAACGTAAGATTCAGAGTAAAGATTGATGCTCCATTGCCGGATAATACGATAATATCTAATCAAGGAACAGTCTATTACGACAGCAACAACGACAGCATTATCGATGCTGAAAAGCCAACAGATGACCCTACAACAAATCAGCCTTACGATCCAACTAATATTACAGTCAAAAATCCAAAGATAACATTAACAAAGACTGCAACAACAGCTGAATACGGCAAAAAAATAACCTTCACGATAAAGCTGTGTGTTGAGGGTTTTGCTACAAACATTACATTGGTTGAGCATTATCCAAAAAGATTTCAATTCGTTGAAGCAACACCAAAGCCTACAAAAAGCAACAACATCTGGAAATTCAAAAAGCTGCAAGATGAATGTATTGAGATAAAGATAACGATGTATATTCCAACCCCTACATTCGAATATGAAAGTAAAAGTGAAGTTGTAGGTAAAGGCATTGTTTTGACAAGCAGAAAAATAAGCACCGATCTGAAACCATACAAAACAAAGAACACAGTTGTTTTAACGTGTGATCAAGGGATTAACATCCAAAAAAGTGTAGAAATACTAGTTAAAAGTAAAAAGGGAAACTTTGCAGAAACATCTGAATGTGGAATCGGTAATTACAGCGTTAAAAGCGAAGTTAAAGTTAAAAAAGATATTTATCTAAAAAGAGAATTACTTTTAAAATCAAATTCAAGCGTTGGCTGGAGCGCAAAAGAGTGTTTGAGAGATGCAAATAACAATTACATCGAAAGAAGAATAGAAGGAAATTATATAAACTACAGGAGCGATTGCAGAGCATCGTATCCCAAGCTATACTCCACAGCTGCAATAAATGGTTCTTTAAAAACCAAAGTCAAACATACTTTTACAATGTATGAAAAATATCTGGGCAACTTTACAAGTGAGGAGAGACTCGATAGCAGGGCGAACATAAGAGTTGAAGGAGATGGCCTAGTTGTTTTTGAAGAAGGATCTCAATGCCACAAAATGATGGAACACGGTGACGGAAATTACACAACAAAAATGTATTTTAACAAGGAAAAAGTATACTACAAAGAAACTAATGCTAATGCAAAAGCGAATAAAACAGAATGGTATCAAAAAGTTTGTTTCTACAACAAAAAGTGTGGAGAGGCATACATAAGCTCAACAGTTGGTGGTAAAAACATATCTACGAGTGTTAAAGGAGAACTTTGCAAACAATCATCCTCAACGTACTCTAAAGTTAATAAAACCATAACTTTGAAGAAAAACAGAACAGAATACTTGCTAAAAACGACTTTCGAAGGGTATGGAAAAATACATGCCAATATCGGTGGCTATGAAGGCTACGAATGGTATATTGGCAATTTTACGATTTACAAGGAAATAGAATACTTGGATGTAAATAAAACAGAAAAAACAAAGGAAGGAGATACACTAAAATGTGATTCTGAATTTCCAAAAAAGAAAAATAAAGATCCCCTATGTTGTGATTGGAAATAAACTATCTACGCACTTCTACACTCTTTTTACTTGTAAAAGCATACAATTTACCATCTGAATACAATAGAAGCTGGAAATCATAAATTCCCTCATCCAATGGGATGTAGTTGTACTTAAACTCAGTATCTCCCTTTGCCAGATACAAAGAAATAACGTCTATTTCCTCGCTCTCGTTACCATGCGTTACCTTAAGGACTATTGTTGTATTTGGTAATGGCTTGAATAAATTTCTAACAACACCAACAATGTAAATATAGCCAACTCTTCCCTTTTTATCCACCGCAGGAATCGCATCAAAGTAAGTAAAGTAAACGGTATCAACTGTAAGTGTTGTTGTTAAATTTTCCTTCGGCTTTAAACTAAATTGCGTAGAATTCAACAACGTACCAGCCAAGTAAGCTTCTGCAATGTAGTTTCCCGGAGCAACTTTTGCAGTTAAAACACCAGTATAAGTTTTGTTTATTATGTATTCTGAAGGTAGAGAAATCAGCCTAATTTCGCATGGCACCATATTTCCATATCTGTCAACAGTATTTACGGTCACAAAAGAGCTGTCTCCAACAACATGTACCGGTGCATGTAAAGCTGCTGATGGAATTGCTTTTGACATATTACCCTCCAGAGTAACTATTTCTTCCCCACCTATTGTTAAATCATAAATTCCTGGAACGGTTTCATTTGAAACCTCTATTGTCAAATATATATTCTTACTCTCTTTTGGCATAAGTTCAAATTCACTTTCAGAGAAGTGAACAGTTATGAACGGTGTCTTTGGCCTAACCTCATAATGCATCCTAACCTTAATTGGTTCCTCACCCGGATTGTAAATTACAATAGTTGAACCTGTGGCCTTACCACCTAGTGGAATTGAGTAGTTGTGGGCGTAGAAGTCTCCAGAAACTCCAATCATAGCTTGAGCTGGAGTTAAAAACCCCACAAGCAAAAATAAAAAAATGAGTATCAAGTTTAATGTCTTCATGTAAACCTTTTCTGCAATTTTATTATTTAAGCTATCCGTTTGCAACCTGGAAGTACACATGACCCACATAGGTGTCTTGCAGTAATCCACTGCCACCGATGTCAAGTAACATGTATGCATGAACCGTGTCTCCGCTTTCTTCTGTTGGACCTGTTTGTGACGTTAACCAATCAGCATATCCATCGCTCTGCGGTGGTATCGTAACAAGTCCTGATGTATGATCACTATCGTCATCAACTTTAAGCCTTATCTCCCCTGATCCGGGATCAGTTGTAACTATGTTTGCATGCCCACCAAAGTTGTTACCTACCCAGTAGTCATTACTTCCAGTAGCATCACTCGCCTTAACTTGAATCTTGTAATTTCCGTTGGAGATTACAGTTAAATCCACATTGTGATCGGATGGCGTTACAATTGCAACATCAGTTGATCCTAAGCTTGTGCTTCCAAAGTCAAACGATGCATCCCCAGCCGATATTTCACCATACCATTGCATTGAATAGCTAGATCCTGAATTGCTGCCACTGTTTGATGCACTATCTTCTGCTGTTATCTTTATATCCCAGTCATCATTGGTTCCATCAGCTTCATGCGCAACCTTTCCAACCTTGAATTCTACGCTGAACGTTCCAGAAGTTGCAGTCCAATCGGTCGGATCCTCGCTGTCTACTATTTGCCATGAGCCATAAGACGTTCCTTGACCATTACCGCCTTCGTCAACGAACTCCCAGCTGCCAGAAGTGCCACTACCAGCAGATCTTGTGTATTTTAATATCACATAATTCTTTGAATCTGTTGAATCCGGTTCAGTACCAACAGTACCGGCATTTGTATCATAGAACAGCTTAACAGTTATCGAAGCCACATCATCAATTGAGTTTGCGTCTGTGATCTCTA
>JAGGXN010000062.1 GCA_021163065.1 Archaeoglobaceae archaeon
ACAACAATCTGAATTGGTTCTGGATAAAGCGTTGCAATTCCTCTCAACTCTTTAATCGGCTTACCCTCAAACTGGAATTTTCCATTCCATGCATAGTATGTTACATCATTCTGAATGATTGCTGCTAAAGCTTCGCCTTTTCCAATAGCCTTAGCGTTAGCAACACTTGTACCGCTTGTTACTCCTTTTGCCTCGATCAGATTACTCTTCTTGTTTAAAACTTTAGCATAACATTGAACCTACAGCAAAGTAAACGCTTCCAGGGCCTGAGCCTGTGTATATCGTAATTACATACTTTCCACTTTCAGTCTTCGGAATACTTACACCTGCCGGTGTTTGAGTTGGAGTCGCTTTAGGTGCTTTTTCAGCCTCCTTTTGAGCACATCCAGCCATAAGCAGCCCCAAAGTCAATAAAAGCACCAATCCTACTGTCATCCATTTTTTCACGACGAATCACCTCCATGTTGAGGGTGACACTATTTCACCCCCAACATTTGAACATTAAAAGATTAAACATTTAAATACTTTTCGTAATTAAAAGAATTTTTACTAACATTTTTTTCAAAAGTATGAATCGATAGGCTTTAATTTATCATACTTTTCGAAGGCCGATAATATCCTTATGTCTACATTAATTCCACTTTCCTTTAAATAGGCTAAAGGCGTTGATCCAGCAATAACGACTAATCCGGCTCTATAATTACTTACAGGCACACCCATGACGTCAACGTTATTCTCACCAATACATAAAACACCTTTAATCATGGCTTTGTTTAGCTTATCAACAATCTCAATAGCCTTTTTTCTCAATATAGATGGTATTTCACGAACATCAGCTGGAACTATTCCGTATCCTCTTCTAATAGTGCTTTTTACACTGCACAACCCACTTTCTATGAACAAACTTATAGGATCGATCGAAGATCCTACGTAAGAGATTACATGGATAAACCTGACTGGCTTAAAATCCATATACTGCATTATTCCAGCAAACGTTGGAAAAGTGCTTATCTTGCAATTTATTAAAGCGGCATCTACAACAGACGTACTTACCAATCCAATTCCAACCTTGTTTTCAGGAATTTTTACTTTATTTGTTGACTTTTTAAAGATCTTTATCAGTGGACTTACAGCCAATCCAGCATCAATGCATTCCTTGATCAATTTTAACGATTTATCGAGCTCAGTTTCATCGACAATTCCCAAATTCAAGCTCACCAAACCGCTTTTTGCTTCAACATCAAAATTTGCTTGATAGGCATATTCCTCACGTCTTTCTATAAAAGAGCCTATTCTTTCCTTTAGCATCCCCTTTCTTAGTTCTTCTACCCCCTTTTCCGAGATAATTCTACCTGACAATCCAATTTTCCTTGTTAAACCAGAATTGTCGAGCACTCTTAAGTAATATTGAATAGTGTCTTTCTTAACGGTAATACCCTTTTCTTCAAGTTTTTCTGTGATTGTTTTCGCACCCAATGGCATGTCTGAATTTGCGAGAACTTTCAGTATGTTATAAAGAATAGGGTTATCAATTGTTGATTTCATTGGCATTAAAAAATTCAACAATTAAAAAATTTTAGGATTTTACTTAAACAACCTTAAAACTTCAGATGCTGCATCCAAGAACTCATTCATCTCTCTGTCTGTATGAGCTAAGCAGAGATGACATCTTTTCATTGGGTTTGGTGTAAAAAATATGCCTCTTTTCCTCATCTCAGCAGCAAACCTCTTGAACCTTTCTTTGTCAATCCCAACGATTGACGAGTAATCTTTAACCTCCCCTTCGGCAAACTGAACTGCAAATATCGATTTATAGCCAACAACCCTTGCTGTAATACTTAGATCTTCGATTAAATCAACCAATGCCTTTCTGTATTCCTCACCAAGTTTTGAAATGTAGTCAATGACTTTATCCCTTTCAAGTATTTCAATTGTTTTTTTCGTTGCAGCCAACCCAGATGGATGACCGCTATAAGTGCCAGAAACCAAGACACCGTTGTGGATCATCGACATCACTTCTCTTTTGCCAACAATTGCTGCAATTGGGTAGCCATTACCCATGGACTTACCAATTGTAGTTATGTCAGGAATAACGCCAAATTCTTTTTGGATACCATGTATGTTGTGTCTAAAGGCTGTAATAATTTCATCGAAGATTAACAAGCTACCATAAGTCTTTGTTTCTCTTCTCAAGGTCTTTAAAAACTCCTTTGTGGGTATAATAGCTCCGACACTGTGGGGAATCGGCTCAAGTATTACGGCAGCGATCTCATCGTGGCGTTCAGCCATTAACTCTTTAAAGGCATCGGCATCGTTAAATGGTAAAATTAGCGTTGCATCGTAAGCTGCTTTTAAAATTCCTTTGGATTGAGGATATATTTTTCCCATTTTGTCTGCCGGTGGATTTACGTTGAACGCTACATAATCGTGCCAGCCGTGATAGCAGCCTTCAAACTTAACGATCTTTTCTCTTCCAGTGTATGCTCTTGAGAGCCTTATTGCATGATAAGTAGCTTCCGTTCCAGAATTGACAAAATTAACCATTTCTGCAGATGGTATAAGCTTAGTTAATTTCTCCGCCACTTCCACTTCCAACTCACACAATCCAGCCCCAAAAAGCACGCCTCTGTCAACTTGCTCTTTCACAGCTTCGTTTACTTCAGGGTGGTTGTGCCCCAAGATTATGGGTCCAAAAGCCATGTGGTAATCTGTGTAAACCTTACCATCTACATCTCTTATTTTACATCCATAAGCCGTTTCTGGAATAAACGGTTCAGGATAGTGTGTTTCACTCCTTAATCCAGTCTGTGCGGCTTTGGGGATGATGTTCAATCCCCTTTCGTAAATCTCTTTGCTTCTCATCTCACCACCTATTTAAACCTTGACCAATTAAACTATTTTGTAGTTTATAAAAACGTTTCTTTAAAGCATTTTTGACAATAGAGGTATGATGGCATAAACTTATTCAAGGTTTTTAAATATCCTAAAACTTTTTGTTTAAAATTGCCAAGAGATATCATGGCTCTCAAAGTTGCAACTTTCAACGTTAATTCAATTAGGTCAAGATTACATATTGTCATTCCTTGGCTTAAGGAAAACAAGCCGAACATTTTTTGCATGCAGGAAACGAAAGTTGATGATAGAAACTTTCCTGAAGCTGATTTTCACCGCATAGGCTACCATGTCGTTTTCAGCGGAGTAAAAGGAAGAAATGGCGTAGCAATAGCTTCGCTTAAAGAACCCGACAACGTTGAATACGGATTTGATAGCGAGCCAAAAGATAGAGATCGCCTTATAAGGGCTGATTTTTCAAATCTGACAATTGTGAATACTTATGCTCCTCAAGGTTTCAAGATAGATAGTCCGAAATATAAATACAAACTTGAGTGGTTTGCTCGGTTGAAAGAATACTTCAAAAAGAACGTTGACTTGAATGGCTATGTTTTGTGGTGCGGGGACATGAACGTTGCTCCCTTAGACATCGACGTTCACAATCCAAAGAGACTGAAAAATCACGTTTGCTTTCATGAAGATGCCAGAAAAGCTTTTGAAAATGTCAAAGCCTTAGGTTTTGTTGACGTATTTAGAAAGCACCACCCTGAACCTGGACACTACACATTTTTTGATTACCGTGTTAAAAATGCCGTTGAAAAAGGCTTGGGATGGAGAGTAGATCACATACTTGCAACAAAACCGTTGGCTAAGAAGTCAAAAGATTGTTACATTGACATGAAGCCAAGGTTGCAGAAAAAACCCTCAGACCACACGATCTTAGTTGCAGAATTTGATTTTGAAATTTAATTTTTATTTTAAAAATTTTTCAATGGGTTTGAATTCTTTGAATTCTATGAACGCTTCGTTGATCCTCAATTCAAGCTTTAGATTACACTCATGCAGCGGTGCAAGATAATTAAGTCCAGCAGACACAATTAATCTTGCTCTGTTACCTGTTGGAAGGCTAAATGACTTGTCAGATGGATGTGAAACGGATATTATTCCGTTAATCCCTCTCGCCTTCGCTAAAGACAGTTCTTCCTTTACTATCTCTACTGCATACTTGCTAAAACTCCTAATTGCAGTTATAATATCACCATTTCCAGTCTTTACAACCTCATACACTGAAGTCAATCCAGAATTAATTAAAAGCCATCCCGGGCTAAGAGTCGTTCCGCTATAACTTATTAACTCTATAATTCCTTTTGGCTTGTGCTTTTCATAATGCAACAATCCAGCAAACTCTGCAACCATAGAAACTCCAGCAGATCGCATAATTACATCATATATCGTGTTTGATATAACTCCAATGCCAAACTTGCCCTTTGGAATGTCTATTCCACCAATATTCTCCCCTTCATCGCAAAAAACAATTAAGTTTGAAATAAGTATTTTCGATGAACTCACGTCTTCAACAATGTTTAAAGCTTTTTCAAAATCCTTTTTGTCTAAGATAGCAACATTCGTCGGAATTGTGCCCCTCATTGAATACAAATCAAACGTGCAGAAGTAAACATTGTACTCAATTCTTTCCGAAAACTCACCTAACCGCTCAAAAACACTTTTCCTCCTCAATTCTTCTATTCCTTTTTCTGTAATAACTCTTTTTCCATTAGCAACTCTTGAAATCAGACCCATTTTCTCCATCTTTGTTAAATGATATCTAATTGTACGAGACTCCAGCTTTATTCCTCTCAGTTTTAATTCATCGGTTATTTCTTGGGAGCTCAAAGGTTTGCCAAACTCAACAAGTATATCGAGAATTTCTGGAATTATTCTACTCATCTAAATTAGTTGCAAGCTAACACTATTTTAAACTATCTGGAAAACAATTACCGAAATCTTTATAATTTTAATTATTGAAATTAAGTTGGGGTGGACAATGTTTAAGGGCATAGACTTCTACAATGTTGATGATCTTTTAAGCAGTGAAGAAAGGCTTGTAAGAAACTCCGTTAGAGAATTCCTTGAAAAAGAAATTGAACCTCTCATTATCGATGCTTGGCACGAAGAAAAACCTCTTGACTTCAAAGAGATTGGAAAGAAATTTGGGCAGCTTGGCATGCTTGGAGCTTTTATACCCGAAGAGTATGGGTGTCCTGGAGCCAACTACGTTACATTTGGCATCATATGTCAAGAAGTTGAAAGGGTTGATAGCGCTTTACGAAGCTTTGTTGCTGTAACTTCAGGCTTAGTCATGTATCCAATCTGGCAGTATGGTAGTGAAGAACAAAAGCAAAAATATTTGCCTAAGCTTGCAAGTGGGGAAATAATTGGATGTTATGGCTTAACAGAACCAAACCATGGTAGCGATCCTGGAAGTATGGAAGCTACTGCAAAAAGAGATGGCGACGAATGGATCTTAAATGGAACGAAGACCTGGATTACCGAAGCTGACATTGCTGATATTGCCATAGTTTGGGCAAGAGACGTTGATGACGGTAAAATCAAAGGATTTATCGTTGAGAAGGGGACAAAAGGTTTTACCCAACATGCAATAACAAAAAAAGGATCAATGAGAGCTGGTGGGGTTGGCGAATTAGGTTTAGTCAATTGCAGAGTGTCTGAAGAGAACAGATTGCCAAATGCTGTTGGTTTAAGAGCTCCTTTAAGCTGCTTAGATCAGGCAAGATATGGTATTTCTTGGGGAGCTATAGGTGCAGCAATGGATTGCTTTGAGACAGCTTTAAATTACACAAAAGAAAGGAAACAATTTGGCGCTCCTTTAGCTTCTTACCAGCTCGTTCAAGAGAAGCTTGTAAAAATGCTAATTGAAATAACTAAGGGGCAACTACTATGCTGGAGGTTAGGAAAATTAATGGACGAGGGTAAAGCAACACCTGAACAAATATCTTTGGCTAAGAAAAACAACGTCAGAGTTGCTCGCTACTGTGCAAGAACAGCAAGGGAGTTGCTTGGAGCTAATGGAATAAGTCTTGATTACTCGCCAATAAGACATATGGCAAACATTGAGTCAGTTTACACTTATGAAGGGACTGATGACATCCATACGTTGATTCTTGGCAGAGCTATAACTGGAATACAGGCTTTTAGAAGGGAGTTGATCGTAAAATAGTGATGTTTTATGAAAAAGCCTCTTGAAGGTTACTTAGTATTGGAGCTCGGTCAAGCGGTAGCAGGTCCATATATAGGAACGTTACTTGCCGATTTGGGGGCTGAGGTTATACACATTGAAAGACCCGGCATCGGCGATCTTGCAAGGCAGTGGATACCGGTAAGAAATGACTTAGGATTTTACTTTGCAGTTGTAAACAGAAATAAGAAATCAATGACTCTTGATTTAAAAAATGAAAAAGGCAAGGAGATCTTTTTCAAACTTGCAGAGAAAGCTGACGTTATAATCGAAAACTTTGTGCCCGGAGTTGTAAAGAAACTTGGAGTTGATTACGAGAGTGTCAAAAAAATAAATCCAGACATTGTCTATTGCCACGTTTCGGGCTTTGGCCAAGATGGTCCATACAGAGATCGTCCAGCATTTGATCAAGTTTTACAAGGCGAAGCAGGGATAATTAGTTACACTGGCACAAGAGAGACACCTTGTAAGGTCAATGTTCCAGTTACAGATCTCTTAGCCGCATTATATGGAGTTTACGCTGTTTTAGTTGCGTTGTTAAACAGAGAAAAGACTGGAGAAGGAATGGAATTGGACATCTCACTTTTTGATTGTTCTGTGCCGTTGATGCTAAATCTAATGAATATGGTGCTAATAGAAGGTATGACT
>JAGGXN010000153.1 GCA_021163065.1 Archaeoglobaceae archaeon
GCATCCTTATTGCTACAGTATCTAATCCTGCAGTAGTTTCTGCAGGCACAACTTCCTTTTTTTTCACCACAACCGTCAAAGGTCCCGGAAAAAAGGATTCTATTAACTTTTCAGCAACTTTGTTCACTTCAGCAATTTTGTATATTTGCTCGATATTTGAAACGTGAACTATTAAAGGGTTATCTACAGGTCTTTTTTTTACTTCAAAAATTCTCTTTACCGCTTTGCTGTTTAAAGCATCCGCTCCAAGTCCATAGACAGTTTCAGTGGGAAACGCAACTAAACCGCCTTTTTTGATAATTTCAGCTGCAATCTTTATTTTTCTTCTGATAATCTTAGTTTTCATTTTAAAAATCAAATTATTCCAAAATCTGAACCATTTCAGCTTTAATATCTCCTTTTCCACCAGTTGGCAAACAAAGGGTTCTTCCACAAACTATACATTCAACAACCGTTGAAGGATGATCAAAAATTGTTTGAATTGTCTCGCAATCTGGGCATTTAACCTTAATAAACTTGCTCTTCTTCATGACATCACCTCTCAATTAATTCGAATCTCTTAGCTCTCCAAGTTGGGCGATGTTCAGCTTTCTTGCATTCAGTACATCTATACCTTATGTTCACCCTCTTTGTAGGCTTATCACCACCCGGCACTTTGCTGAATTTACCCAGATTGCCAACTTTTCCTCTTCTCTTTTTCTGCCTATTGATCCAATTCAAAGCGCTTGGTTTACCCTTGCTAACTTTCTCTACTTCATGAATCGTATGTTTGTTGCAATATTTGCAATACGTCTTAATCTTCTTTGGGTATTTCATTTTCTCACCTATTCAAATCAACTTTAATTTCTTCCGCCACACCACCTTTTATTAAAGCTTTGGCGTTAAGTATCGGAAGCGTTATTACATCGCCCCTACGCAATTTATATGTTTTTCCATCGATGCCTTGGAACTCCATGATGTCGTTGATGATTCTAATTAACATGTATTCTTGCTCAGCATCTTTAGTCTTAACTCTTTCTCCTTTGCTAACCCACTCCTTAAATTCTCTTATCAAATTGACAAGTCTTCTAAAAAATTCCTTTTCTTTTTCCATCATATTTTCCAAACTTTCAGCCACATTTGCACCACAAACTTCAGCCCATGCAGCACTGATTATCTTACTAGTTCTAGCTTCAAAAATCTTTCTCTGTATTCTTTTCAAAGTTCTTATTTCATCTTCAATTCTGATCAATTCTGCTTCTCCAGCGTTCTTCTTATTCTCTTCAAGCTCTTCAATTCTACTTTTTAGCTTAGCGTAAAAATCGTCATCGATATTTTGAAGTTTTCCAGTCTTACATCTTTCGAGAATTAGCAGTAGTTCATCAATGTCCATTTTAAAAATGTAAAGTTAAGCTCTTTTAAAATTTTACCTTTGGATTTATCTAAAAATGTGCTTCTTTTCAACGTTCATCCTAACTAAAGGCTTTGATAAATGCCTTCTTGCTCTTGGTGGAACTTCGTAGAAGCCTTCTTCAATTTCTCTTGGCTTTATTTTGACTATTTTTTCTTTTGATTTTGTCTTGCACTTTTTACATCTGTACCCTTGATTTCTGCCTGCAGACTCCATTCTTTTCTTACAAACTGGACAAATCGGGTTTTCTTCAATGAATATCTTAGCTAATTCAACGATGTTAATTTTTTCTAGGTTAATCGTATTTCTTTTCATCGAACCATAAACTTCAACAACATCGCCCCTTTCAAGTTTTCTAACAATATTTCTAAATTGCTTAGTAGGCTCAAAAGCTGCGCATTTAACCTCTCCAAATGGAGTTTGAATAACGATAAAGACGTGTCCACCTTGTATTTCATATTTGTCTATGACCTCTCCTTTCAAAATG
This sequence comes from Archaeoglobaceae archaeon, assembly GCA_021163065.1. Taxonomy (GTDB): domain Archaea; phylum Halobacteriota; class Archaeoglobi; order Archaeoglobales; family Archaeoglobaceae; genus B5-G16. The sequence goes on from JAGGXN010000153.1 coordinate 1,878, forward strand.
TAAGATCTATAGTTTTCAAGCTTTTCTATTTCGTTGTAATGAATTAGATGCATGTCGGTAGCTTGGTTTGTTATGAATATCATATACTTATCAATTGGTTCTGTCTTAACGATTTCAAAAGCCTCCTTTAAAGCGTGAATGTCTTCACCCCTTATACCAAAAAGAACTGGATCTGGAGAATTTGGAACGCAAACCACCTCTTTGTTATGCCAGTCAACGGTATCAAAAGTTTTTGGATAAGTTTTTTTGTCGGCCTCAAAGAAAGATTCTTTGTCGTATTCTCTCTTACTCCCAAATTTTTCAGGCTTTCTGTATGCGAGCAGTTCCAAGGTGTAATCATACAAATCTAATCCAATCGATGCTAAAGCCCCAATCAAACCCCTACCTTTCTTGTATTTTAAATGAGGAAGCATGAATTTTCCAATTAAAAATAAAGCTTCATCCAAACTTATTACATCTCTAACAGCTTTAAAAGCAAATTTTGATAGAAAATCTATAGCCCTATTATCATTTTCAACAAAAACAACTCCAGGGTTCGTGTTATCGTCATCTAACATTGCATGACTTAAAACAATTTCATCTACCAAATCAACTATTTCTCCGATATCTTTGTTAGATTCAATTAAAAATGATACGGCCCCATTACCCCTTGTTTTGTAAGGTATTGTTGGATTTAGTCTGATCAACCTTGGAAATCCTATGAGTTTAGCCCCTGTTTTTTCCAACTCTTCGATTAACAACACAGCTAAGTAAGTTGTACACATTCCTTTGTTTGAATCTGTATCGTCGATGCCTATCCAGAGTTTCATTCCAGTTAAAACCATAAATGGATATAAAATCTTTGACTAGTCTGGATATTTGACTTCAAAACTTAAAAAGTCTTCGGCAATAATTGTGTTCTCAAAAATTTCCTTGGCTTCATTTAGAAGTGGTAAAGGATCCTTAGAATATCTTGCACTTATGTGCGTTAAAACGAGTTTTTTAACCTTAGCTTTTTTTGCGATTTCAGCAGCTTCTCTTGCAGTAGAATGCTTGCTCTCTACTGCCCATTCTTGCAATTCTGATGAAAACGATGCGTCATGTATTAATACGTCTGCATTCATCGCAACTTCTAAAGTCCTTTTGCAGGGTCTTGTATCTCCAGTGTAAACGATCTTCCTACCTTTCCTAGGTTTACCGATAACCATGTCTGGAGTTATCGTTTTACCGTTTACTGTTATGCTTTCTCCCCTAACAAGCTTAGCATATAAAGGTCCTGGGGGAATTCCAAGTTCTTCAGCTCTCTCTCTATTAAACTTTCCCCTCCTTTCATTCTCTATCAAAGCGTATCCCAAACTTGGAATTATATGATCAGTTTCGAATGCCAAAATTTTAAAATTTTTAAATTTCACAATATCTCCATCTTTTAATTCCACAACTTCAATTGGAAAATCGAGATATTGATATCCAAAGGTTTTAAACAGCTTTTCAAGAAATGTTGCATTTGGTGTGTAAAATGTAAGCTTTTCCCTCCTTTCATTCAGAGACATCGTTTCAATAA
>JAGGXN010000100.1 GCA_021163065.1 Archaeoglobaceae archaeon
AAAAAAGAATAAAAGAATTTCTTATAGAATACAAATCACCTAAATTGTTTGAATTTACAGGAGGAAGTGAATGACTTGCGAAACGGCGTATAACAGCAGACATACGGCTACACTTTGTTCGCCCAAATTTCGGCTACGCCGAAACTTCGTATATGCTGGATCCATTAAGCGACACTAATCTTGAGAAATGCATGAAATATTTATGAGCAAGTACAAACTTTGGATTCCTGAGGAAAATATAGTGATTTACAAACTTTTATACATTATAGAGGTTGGACTTCGTGAATTGATTATCCAATCCCTAGAAGCAACCTGTGGCTCACATTGGTGGAAGGAGCGTTTACCAGCTGACGTATTAGAAAAATATCGGAAAGGACGCGAATATGAACGAACTATTAAGTGGTGTCAATTGGTTCCTCATCATCCAATCTATTATGTTGACCTTCCTGACTTAAAGAAGATAATTGAGCGGGCAGATAATTGGAAGGAAGTCTTTTCAACAATTTTTAAACGTAAGGAAATATTAACTGGCACGTTAATTGAATTAGAGCCCATACGTAATAAAATAGCTCATAATCGTAAAGCGACGATTCAAGATCAACGTATTGTTGAAGGAGCTTATCACAAAATTGTCGCTGCAGTTGGAGAGAAACGCTTTTGTAAGTTAGTTTCAAAATGTACCTTAGCACCGGATCTACGGGAGACTTTCCTACGTTTACAAGCCGAGGCTGAAGAAGCTTTTGAATGTTGCATGAAATTCAGTCCGCTTAAAGAGCTTAGGGTTTGGAATGAGATTAAAAACAAGTGGTGGTTTGATGAGACTTATTTAGGGCATGAGCTAAACAGTATTAGAGAATATTTCTCGCTAGTGGTTGATTATAGTGGATTACCTCGAACCAGAGGAAGTGGACATAAGATAGAAACTTGGGTAAAATTAACTGACTTGAAAGGAAAATATACCAAGGCAAGAGAGCAACTTTCAAAATTACTTACTAACATAGAAGGAGGTTAGAAATCATGGACTTATCAAAGCTACCCAACCCCTACGATTTTGCTAACCCAATTACTGATCCACATCTTTTTGCAGGCAGAGAAAAGGAGATGGAAGAAATAAGATATTATCTTGATTATGCTTCCAAATCCTCTCGTTCCATTAATCTAGCGATTTTAGGTCCCCGTGCTTCTGGTAAAACAAGTGTTCTTAATATAATTGAACATGAAGCAAAAGAAAGGGAGTTTACTGTTGTTAGGGTAGATCTCGATGAGGGAGATGTCCAAACACAGCTTGCGTTCTTCTATAAAATTTTCGATTCGGTTCTGACAATTGCGTGTTTACAAGGAGCTTTTGAGGGGATAAATGGTAAGACCTATGAAATTTATCGGAATATGGTTGATGCATATGAGGTTCCAGAGGATAAAACTTTCTGTCCTTTTATTTTCCCGATTCAGTATGCAAAGGCTATGAGCAAGGGAAACATAAATGCTCCGCTATCCGAGACAAACTTTAAACGGGATATTAAAAAGATTCAAGAGGAATTAGGGTCACCCATAATCCTACTTCTTGATGAATGTGATGTGTTAACAAAAAGCCGTGTACATCTTGAGAAGTTACGGAATATCTTTATGGACGTACCTAATCTTATGTTAGTAATGACCGGCACCCCTGCTCTTTTCCCTCTAATGAATGAAATTTTTTCTCCTATTATTAGGCAGTTTAAGAAAATATATCTTGAGCCATTTAAAGAAGAAAAAGATACAAAAGACTGCGTTCGTAAACCACTTGAAAAGATAGGGATTAGACATCCTTCAGAACTTTTTGACTTTGAAGCTTACCATGATGTAAGTGAAATGCATGCTCTTTCGGGAGGGCGCCCTTATGAAATCCAGTTGCTATGTCATATTATGTTCCGCAGAGTTCAAGAAGGACGGGCAAAACGCATGGAGATCACATTAAATGTCCTTGATGAAGTCAGGAAAGAGTTGGAAAGTTTTCAAGATGTTCCCGCTCGTCCTATCCTAACTGCAATTCGAGATCTTGACGAGGAAGGTCTTTCTGCTTTGGGTGTTTTATGTGAGTGTAGCGGCTATGCTACATTTGATCAAATATGGTTTGCTGAGTTCGTTTTCTCGGGCGAAAAAAAGTGGACAAAGGAGAGGCTTTTAAAGCAATTTAATTTGTTAAGAGAAAAGCAAGTTATATCTGTTAGAGATGATATTATTACCTTTGCCGGGGATGATTTTGATCGAATATATGCAAAATATTTCGCACGAAAACAAGGCATACCTTTATCTATTAATGAGATTCCATTCGAGATTTATTTAGTAATGAGATTGAACTTCTTTTTAATGGGGAAGCTAAAGGGGATTCAACCATTCTCGTTTCCTACTGTGGGTGAGATCAGAGATTTAAGAGTTAAAGAAGCTGCTTTCATGATGAAGGAAGACGATAGAGAAAGGAATCCTTTTAAAATAATGCCTGAGACAGCTCAAGAAGTATATAAACTGATGACAGATTTTCAAGGGGTTGATAGTTGCCAAGTTGCTAGAATAGCTGTTAATTCACCTTGGATAACTGTACAACAATGGTACAGATGGCGTTCTATGGAAACTACCAAACAACATTTAATATCTATTATCCAATCCCTCCTTTCAGAGCCGAAAAACCGAGCTCTTACTCTTGGTGGGGATTTGGATATTGAAGTTTACGATTTGCCAGTAGTACCAATGGAAATTTTGGCTAAAAAGGTAGAAAATTCAGAAAATATTAAATTAAAGCATGAACTATCTACTTGGCATTCAATTAAAATGGTCAATGTTTATCTCAAGCAGCATGACATTAAGAAAGCCATATTGCATGGCGAGTTAGCATACAGATACCATCCACAACCCCACCTTTTAAACAATCTTAGTTATCTGTTCATGGTTTCTGATAATCTTACTAAAGCACGAGAACTGTTGGAAAAGGCAATTAAAGATTACAAGCAGCCAAAAGATCAAGCTTTGCCAATTTACAATCTTGGGATAGTGGAAGCAAAGGAAGGCAAATTCGAAAGCGCTTTGGATAAATTTAGACTCACCATAAGTAAAATAGAAACTGCCGAGAAGACAGAAAGAATGTGCGCATGCTTAATATTGCCTAAAATTGCTGATAAAGCACTTGTGTTTGAGGAAGTTATGGAACCAGATTTGTTAGAAACAGCACAATCTGCTATCACTGTTCTCAGTCAACTTTTAAGTTGAAAGGAATGAACCATTTACAGGCTTTAGGAGGAAAATTACATATCTATTGAATTTGAATTAACGTCGCCTAACACGATATAAAAGACTGCACCTAGCTCTGTCCAATTCCGGCTTCGACAAACTTCTTTTACACCGGAGACGTTATACACCATCGCCCTGGCAAAAACTATGGATAGAGGTAAAAATGAGAAATCTTAAAGCAAAAATGTTCAACAAAAAGGCATCCGACCCGCGAAATAAACCCAATCAGATTATAGAAAGTATAGGATTAAAATCTGATCAGGTTATTGC
>JAGGXN010000031.1 GCA_021163065.1 Archaeoglobaceae archaeon
GTTATGTTATTATTACAAAAAACTAAACAAAACCGAACTTAATAAAAAACTTGATTAACAAAACCCAAAAATTGGTAAAATGGAACTAAATATTCCGGCAGATGTTCCGGGAGAAAAATCCAAAAAGCTTTTTAAATTAAAAAATGAATTTATCCCACAAGGTATATCTACAACTCATCCAATATTCGTTAAAAAGGCAAGTGGCCCATTTTTAGAAGATGTTGATGGAAATATCTACATAGATTTTTGTAGTGGTATAAGTACCATAAACGTCGGGCATTGTCATCCGAAAATAGTTAATGCAATAAAAAAACAGAGTGAAAAATTCACTCATACGTGTTTTATGGTAGTTCCATATGAGCAATACGTAGAACTTGCAATAAAACTTTCTGAAATAACCCCCAATGGTGTAGATATGACTGTCTTTTTTAATTCTGGAGCTGAAGCTGTTGAAAATGCTATAAAGATTGCTAGATATTATACGAAGAAAAGTAGTATAATCACATTTTCAAACGCATTTCATGGAAGGACATTGCTAACTATGGCTCTTACAAGCAAAGTTGAGCCATATAAGCTAGGATTTGGCCCATTTATATCAGAAATATATAGGGTTCCTTATGCATACTGCTACAGATGCCAATTCAATTTAGAATATCCAGATTGTGGATTAGCATGCGTAGAGTATTTAAGAAAAAGCTTGGGCATTGAAATTCCATTAGATGTTGCGGCACTTATTGTAGAGCCGGTACAGGGTGAAGGGGGGGTTTTATAGTACCTCCTAAAGAATATCTAAGAGAATTAAGAAAGTTCTGTGATGAACATTCCATTACTATGATTGTAGATGAGGTTCAAACAGGTTTTGGCAGAACCGGAAAGATGTTTGCAATAGAGCATTCAAAAATTGTCCCCGACATTATGACATTAGCAAAATCGATTGCTGCTGGCTTACCACTGGCTGCAGTAGTCGGTAAAAGAGAAATCATGAACTCTGTGCATCCCGGAGGTTTAGGTGGAACTTTTGGTGGAAATCCCATTGCATGTACAGCAGCAATCGAAGTCATTGAGATTATCAAAAATAATTTACCGAATGCTATAAAAATTGGAAAGATACTAAAGAGAAGATGTATGGAGTTTTTCGAGAAATATGAATTCATTGGAGACGTTAGAGGTCTTGGACCAATGGTAGGTATAGAGATTGTTAGAGACAGGAAAACAAAGGAACCAAATAAAAAACTATGTGAAGATATAATTCATAAATGTCTAAAAAAGGGATTACTAATAATGAAAGCTGGGATATATAATAACGTGATAAGATTTCTGCCACCACTCGTAGCAAAAACCGAAATTGTTGAGCAAGCAATGGACATTTTTGAGGATTCGTTGAGTGATGTATAAATTCTCCAATTTTAAATGAAGTTCAATAGAAAATAATACCTCCAAAAACATTCAACATAAATTTAAGAAAATCTTAAAGTATGTTTTAAGAAAAATTGAAGAGAGGCTATGTTTATGGAGGTGTAAAAATGAGCAATGATACGTTTTGGACGATAAAGGAGCTAAGAAAAATCAAGGATCATACTAAAAAAAGAATAACACTCTCTGAACTGCAGCTTAAGATATTGTATAAGATTTCAGAGATGAAAGAAGTTAATTTAGAAAAGATCTCAAAAGAATTGGGTGTTCCAAAATCAACTGTTCATTACAACTATAGAAAGTTGGAGGAGGAAAGGCTTATACAAGGGGTAAGTTTAAAAATCGATGAGACTCTGCTTGGGATAGATATTACTGCAATTTCTTTTGTAAGAACTAGATATGTTGGCGGTTCTGGAAAAGAAATAGGCGAGGAATTGGCTAAAATCCCTGGTGTCATAGCAGTGTATTATGTTTTGGGGGATATAGACTTTATAGTCATATCTAAAGCATTCAATAGAGAAGACCTAAGAAGGATCATTGACTCTATGGCTAAAGTGGAAGGAGTTGAAAGGACATCAACACAATACGTTTTGAATATTATTAAAGAAGAGAAAGACTTTTTTGCAAATTATCCAGTAGATTTGGCAAAAATACTGTTTGGGCAATAGATTTCTGATAGATTTTACATTTTACAATATTATTCTTATTCTACTAATCTTCCAAATTTCCAGTATTAAAGCTGCAAAGGTTGTAAGTGATTAAGATAAACAAGATTGATAAAGGAAATGGAATCTTGTTGATTATTGTTGAAATTACACAGAAAATGGATGTTTTTCATTTAACTGGCTTAGGTATCAGCTGATTTGCAGATTACCTAATCTTTGGAAGATACATTGAAAAGAATACTGCAAAAACAGACCATGAGAAGACTTTCAGAGTCCTTGACATGAAAATAGGAGAAAGCCTAAAGATCAGAAAACTGTTAAAGGATTTAGTCTAGAAAAAACTGACTAATTTTGAAATATACTCTTTTTTATGACTTTGAATGCTTCTTCCGCTGATTTAACACTTTGAATCTCTCCATCAACAATTACTTTGACCTCATCAGCTTTTAAAATGCCAGCAATTATTTTCAAAAGCGTTGATTTGCTACTACCATTTAATCCAACTACAACGCTAATCTCCCCATCACTAACTTTTAATGAGATGTTTTTAAAATTAGTCTCTTACCAAACTTTTTTTAATTTCCACAATTTCAAGCATACTTCCTCCCCCTTAGTCGAAGCATCAAAACTATCAAAACAGACAAGAGTATGCAGAATGCACTTGAAGTCGCAGCCATTTCAATTTCACCTTCTTCAACCTTCGTAAAAATATAGGATGCTAAAACCTGTGTCAAGCCTAGAACGTTTCCGCCAAACATTATAACCGCTGCAAATTCACTTAACGATCTAGAAAAAGCCAAAACAAAAACCGAAAATATAGCTTTTCCAACATACGGAACGACGATACTTATATACGTTTTTTCCGAAGTATCGCCAAGTGTTCTTGCAAGTTAGATCATCGTGAGATTTTGCCCCTTTCTTTTCTCCCGTTTTAGATATTACCAAGACTTCATAATCCTTTAGAAACTTCTTTGATTTAACAATTTTACCCTCATTCTTTAAAAGTTTCGATGTATTTCCAATCTGCTGCAAAATAAATATCACAAGGCTGACCTTCTTTTTTTAGGTTCAAATTTTTCAATTACTGCATCCATTGGCTTTTTTAGTCCTACTCCTGCATAAACCCTTAATTCATTTTTTCCTTGTACACACTCACAACTCCACAGTGCCAGTAGAATTAACAGCAACCAAATATACTTCATCTTCACACCGTTATGTACATTTAAACAGAACGATTTAAAAGATTATTATTTTAATTTTTAAATTTTAAATAGTTTAAGAAATGTTAGGTATTCTAAACTCAAAGAAACTATAAATAGAAATCAATAAGTATTTTTTTGTTTTCAAATAAGAGGTGGTAAAATGAAGCTACATGAATATCAAGCAAAGCAAATTTTCGCTCAAAATGGCATTAAGATTCCAAAAGGTAAGCTTGCAAAAAGTGTTGAAGAGGTAGAAGCAATAGTCAGAGAATTTGGAAAGGCTGTGTTAAAATCTCAGGTTTTAGTTGGCGGAAGGGGCAAAGCGGGCGGTATAAAACTCGTCAATTCTGTAGATGAAGCCGTTGAGAAGGCTAAGGAACTGTTTGGCAAGGAAATTAAAGGGCATTTGGTTGAAAAGATCTACGTTGAGGAGCAATTGGACATTGATAGAGAGATGTACGTTGGGTTCACTCTAGATAGGGCAAACAAGGGAATTGCAGCAATTGTAAGCTCCATAGGAGGTATGAACATTGAAGAAATAGCTGCAAAACATCCAGACAAAATTGCGAGAAAGACGATAAACCCGAAGTGGGGTTTGTGGGACTATCAAATTAGAGAGCTTTTGTATGAGTCAAACATGCCAAAAGAGTACTTCAAGGAAGTTTTTGGGATAATCAAAAAGCTCTACAACGTGATGATTAAGTATGAGGCTGAATTGACGGAAATAAACCCATTGGTTGTTACAAAGGATGGTGAGGTTATTGCAGCAGACGCAAGGTTGAATATAGATGACAATGCATTGTATAGACACAAAGATTTGGCTGAATTGAAAGATTACACCGAGATAGATCAGCTTGAAAGGATTGCTGAGCAAAAGGGGCTTAATTATGTAAAATTGGATGGCAACATTGGTGTTATAGCAAATGGGGCAGGAATGTCAATGGCAACAATGGATTTAATATACTTAGAAGGAGGTAAACCTGCAAACTTCCTTGATATTGGTGGCGGAGCTTCTGCAGAGCTAGTTAAGGAGGCTATGAGCATAATTTTGCAAGATAAAAATGTAAAGGTCATTTTCATCAACATATTCGGTGGGATTACAAGGTGCGACCAAGTTGCTGAAGGTTTGATTAAAGCATTGTCAGAGATGAAAGTAGGAATTCCAATTGTTTTGAGATTGGCTGGAACTAATGAGGAAGAGGGGAGAAAGATGATTGAAGAATTCTTAAAACAAACTAAGGAAGAAATAGTGCTCGTTGAAACGATGGAAGAAGGGGCTAAAAAAGCTGTTGAACTGGCGAGGTGATAACATGGCGATAATAATTGATGAAAATACCAAGGCTGTTGTTCAAGGCATAACCGGCTATCAGGGCAGTTTTCACACTGAAAGGATGTTAAGCTATGGAACAAAAATAGTTGCTGGTGTAACTCCCGGTAAGGCTGGAATGGAAGTTCACGGCGTGCCGGTATTCAATACTGTAAGGGATGCTGTTGAAGAAACAAATGCGAATGCTTCCGTAATCTTTGTTCCCGCCGCCTTCGCTGCCGACGCCGTTTTCGAGGCTGTGGATGCTGGAATAAAAACAATCGTTTGCATTACCGAAGGCATACCTGTTCACGATGAGCTTAAAATGTATTGGAAGGTTAAGGATAGCAATGTCACATTAATAGGCCCAAACTGTCCTGGGATAATAAGCCCGAACAAGTCTCATCTCGGCATAATGCCACCCCAGATATTTATGGAGGGCAACGTAGGCATAGTTTCAAGGAGTGGAACTTTAACGTATCAGATAGCATACAACTTAACAAAGCTTGGAATTGGACAATCAACGGTTTTGGGAATTGGTGGGGACAGAATAATTGGATCAGACTTCATAGACATACTTGAAAGATTTGAGAAGGACAAAGAGACGGATTTAGTCGTTTTAATAGGCGAAATAGGAGGTACTGATGAAGAAAAAGCAGCAGAATTCATTAAAGACATGTCAAAGCCCGTAGTTGGTTACATAGCAGGAATTACAGCTCCTCCAGGAAAAAGAATGGGACATGCTGGGGCAATAATTGAAGGCGGAATGGGGACGGCTGAATCTAAAATTAAAGCTTTAAATGAAGTTGGTGTTGAAGTTGGAAAAACTCCAATGGAAGTAGCTGAGATAGTTAAAAAGAAACTTAAAAGGTAGGTGGTTAAAATGACAATTGTTGTAGCAATGGATAAATCTGAAAGGTTCGATAGAATCGTTGATTTTGCAATAAATGAGGGAAAGCTGAGAGGGGAAAAACTAGCCTTCATACATTCTTTATTTGGAGGGGATAAAACGACGTTAGAGGAGATTAAACAGGGAGAAGAACTTTTAGAGAATGCTGCAAAGAGAGCTGAGAAGGCAAAAGTTGAATTTGAAACGCACCTTCTTGTAAGGGGAAAAGAACCTGAAGAAGATATCGTCGAATTTGCTAAAGAAGTCAATGCATCAATGATAATAATAGGTGTAAGAAAAAGAAGTCCAACTGGAAAA
>JAGGXN010000144.1 GCA_021163065.1 Archaeoglobaceae archaeon
AGGGCTCGTCTCCGATTCCATCGTTATTGCTATCAAAGCCTTTATAATCGCTCCAGTAGTTGCCCAAATAACTGGTGAAGGTTTTGCCGTTGTACTGATATGTTATTGGTTTGGATGAGTTGAAGTACTTGATTGGGCCCCACGTTTAGGTGTTATCGGTGTTGTTGAAGTTGTTGAGGTAGATTGAGTTGTTGTTTGAATGAGATAACTCTATTCCACACCATTCTTATTTTCAACATTGTTGTTCGTTATCGAATTGCTGCTTGAATAATACAAGCATATTCCAATGACCATTGTTTGTAACATTATTCTTCGTTATAATATTATATTGTTAGTTTTTATGTGTATCCTACGTGAAGATTGTACCTTTAATCGTAAACCCTGAGATAATCACATTATCTGATGTAATTTTAAATACATGATCATCGCTTGCAGCTTGAACAACACAGTTAGCTGAACCGTTTTCAGAAATTATCGTTACATACTTGTAAATCTTCACGTTTTCAATGTATGTTCCATCTCTAACTACAATTGTCTCTCCCGACGATGCTGCGTTGATTGCTTGCCGGATTGTTGGATAGTCGTTTGGGAACTATTATTTTTGCTTGTATTGGGGTTGTTAGGGCTAATATTAGCACAGTTAACCCCAAAAGAATTCTCATCAAACCACCTTCGACTAATTGTTATGAATAGACTTAAGATTTTCGATTTGGTTTTGATGCTTAAAAATTTTAAAACATATATAAATAACAAATATACTATAACCATGCTCACCGCGACACCCCTTTATTTCCTGTGGAAAATGAAAGGGGAGCTAAAATTTTACTCTTTACATGAAACAATTATAATATAAACTCAACTTGTAGTCAGACACACGATGCAAAGTTCAATGCCAAATTTTGTAGAAATATTAGCATCTTCCACCGTTAGGATCTAGAAACGGATTTAAAAACGTTTCTCACTTTATTAGCTTATCTTTTGTTAAAGGTTTCGTGCTAATACTTTTAAACCAAACTTGTTCGAAACCCAGAGATATTAAAAATTCTTATCAACGATTTCTGACTTATTTTTACACTATTTCAGCATTTCTTGCTTCTTTCGGGAAAAACATACGTACAGACGTTCGATCTTCTATCTGATGCCTAGATGGGGTCCGCTTCTTTTCCAGCTTTAATTTTGTTTCATCAATCAATCCTCTTTTTTTCTTTGTTACATAATAGTATATTCTAACTGATTTGTGGCTTATCTCCTGAAATATCAATAAAAACAAGCTCACCCTTAAATGTAATAGAGCTGCTAATATCTTTAACCTTACTCTTCTCTCACTCCTCTGAAAGACTTTGTAGCTTGATCCCAGTATACTCAGATTGGGATACTCCCCATCAATCTCGAGTGATATTAAGTATTATGCATTGTCTTGGTAGAATAAGTTAAATTGAGATTTTATAGAACATTAAAAGCTAAGGTCATACTCTAATTAGAATATGTGAGTTTGTCGAGTTACAAGTACAAAAGACCTTTATATGAGTTCAATTTGGATGAATTGAAGATTCTATTGAGAACTTCAAAAAGCTTCCACTTGGAAGGACCATAGCTGCTACCCAGTATTCAATGTGGGAACTTGAATGTTAAAAATTGTACTTCAAGATACCAAGTTGAAAATTATGCTCTAATTTTCGAGTGTAAGCCCTTTTAAAGAATTTTTTAATTTTTTAACTGTAATTTAAAAGCGTTATATCGTTATTTCATCTAAATAGAGATAGCAACTTGGATCTTCACCCCATAAATCTCCAGCTCTTAAAGCTCTAAGTCTAAAACCTCCACATATACTTTTGAATTGGCAAGTTCTACATTTACCCTTTAAAAAATTTGTTTTATTTCTTAATTTAACTAAAAGTTCATCATCCCCAAACCAAAGATCCTTAAATGAGTTTTCCATCAAATTTCCGATTGTGTAATCCCACCAAAACTGATTGGGGTGTAAATTTCCAAAGGGATCGATATTGGCTAACCTTACTCCGCTGTTATCTCCACCTCTGTATTTCAAAAATTCAATTGCAGAATTTGCCAATTCTTCATCGATTTCTTTTAGCTTTAAATAAACGTAGATACCATCTGCTGGGTTGTCTACAGTCATTATTTCAGTATTGTAGCCATTATCACTTAATTCAATGGATTTATTAATCAAAAAGTCGACTAATTTTCTTCTTTCACTATTAGAAACATCATCTTCAAATTCTGCTCTGCCAGACGGTACGAGATGGTACAAACAAAATCTATCAATTTCATTTTCAGCAAGTAAATCTATCACTCCCTCTACTTCCAATATGTTGTATTTGGTCAGTGTAAATCTTATACCGCTTAAAATCCCAGCATTTTTTACGTTAATCAAACCTTCAAAGGCTTTTTTAAAAGATCCCTTTAGGCCTCTGAAAGTATCATGTGTTTTTTCAAGACCATCAATGCTAACGCCAACGTAGATAAATCCAGAATCCTTTAGCTTTTCCGCCATTTTTTCAGTTATTAAAGTTCCATTTGTTGATAAAACACAATTTATTCCCTTCGAATTAGCATACTCAGCAACTTCAAATATATCATTTCTTAATAGTGGCTCACCCCCACTGAATAGTATCGTGGGAACCTTAATCTCTGCTAACTGATCGATTATATTAAAGCATTCTTCAGTTTTCAATTCTTCAACTTTTTTCCCAGCCGATGCATAGCAATGCAAGCAATTTAAATTACACTTTAAGGTTACATTCCACACAACAATTGGAATTAGATTTCTGCTAAATTCCACGAGTTTTTTTGGAATTTTAGAATCGCTTTGATATGTTAATTTCTTTGAAACTGTAGCCTCTCCTGTAAGCATTTTTGTTATTGCTATCATTGGTTTGAGATGTTTTATTGGTATTATAATTTTAGTGGTTCTAAGTTTCTATAAGCTTTAGCTTGTATTAGATGCTGTTCAAAATAAAAAACAAGCGATGACAAAGTATAATCAACACGCTTTTCCAAATTTAATTATTATTTTAATTATTTTTGAAATAATTGGGTTTATTCTAATATTAGAACGCAGCTTTTGAGCATGTTTTTTTGAGAATTAGGTATCGCAATAGAAATAGTTGTTGATAGAATTTTTTGATATACTTGCAGAAATTAGAGATGAGAAATGCAAACATAAATGTTTAAACACCTAGTTAAAGAGTTTTTCAAGGTTTGAAGACATAAGAATGAGAATCTTGAAATGAAATCCCTTTCAACAAATCTTTATTTTCAATAAATCTTTTAGTTTTAATTTAAAGTTAAATTTACTCCCATTTCTGTTAATCTCTGTATGGAATGAACTCTAGAAAACTCTTAAAAATTCTAACCTTATCTTAATTAGCGGTGATAGTGTGAAAGATAAAAAAATCTTAATGATAATAATTGACGGCGTTTCTGACAGACCAATTGATGGTAAAACACCACTAAGCGAGGCTTACACGCCTAATATGGATAAAATTGCATCTCTTGGAATTAATGGCATTATGGATACAATTGCTCCAGGTATTAGGCCAGGCAGCGATACAGGACATTTAGCATTGTTGGGTTACGACCCTTTTAAATATTACACTGGAAGGGGTCCAATTGAAGCTGCAGGAACTGGAATAGAACTACAACCTGGAGATATTGCATTTAGAGTTAATTTTGGAACAGTTGAAGGGAATGGAAATGTTTTTGATAAAATTGTGATCGACAGAAGAGCAGGAAGGATTAACGAAACCCAGCCTTTGGTAAATGCAATCATGCAAAATGTAAAATTAGATGTTGACTTTATCTTGGCTAAAGGCAGTGGTCACAGGGCGGCTTTAGTTCTTAGAGGTAATGAACTTTCAGATAAAATTACTGACACAGATCCAAAAGTTATTGGAAAGAAAGTAAAAGAATGTAAGCCATTGAAAGATGATGAAAAAGCAAGGTTTACTGCAGAAATTGTGAATGATTTTATGGAAAAAGCTCATAGAATTCTTGAAAACCATCCTTTAAATAAAGAAAGGGGAAAAAAGGGATTGTTGAAGGCTAACGTTTTACTTTTGAGAGGTGTAGGAAAAGCTGTGCATATACCTACTTTTAGAGAGAAATATGATATGAGTTTAGCGGTTATATCGGGTACAACGTTAATTAGGGGGATTGGTAAGATTTTGGGCGGTGATTTAATAGACGTAAAGGGTATGACTGGTAGTAAAAACACGAACATCAAGGGAAAAGTTGAAGCTGCAATTAGATGCTTAGACAAGTACGATTTTGTTTTACTACATTTTAAAGCTCCAGATGAATTTGGACATGATGGTGATTTTAACGGAAAGAAAGAGTTTATTGAGAGAATAGACAGGGAATTGGAACCCATATTGAATTTAGACTTTTCAAGAATATGTTTAATTCTGACTGGAGATCATTCAACGCCGGTAATGGTCAAAGAACATACGGCAGATCCCGTCCCTGTTATAATTCTTCACGAAGGAGTTAGAGTTGATGAAGTTAAGCGATTTTCAGAGTTTGAAGCTTACAAGGGTGGTTTGTGTAGAATTCGCGGAATGGACTTAACAAACATAGCCTTGGATTTAATTGATAAGGCAAAGAAGTTTGGAGCGTAAAAATGTCTTATTTTTTAAAATTTTTGACCTTTAAGCCTAGTTAACAACCTCAAGTAAAGTGGGTGTCAAAATAATAAAAAATAAATAAAAGAAATGCAAACTATACAAACCCTGCTAACTTAGTTAATAAAGAAAATCAAAACTACAAAAGTTTTCGGTAAAATAAAAAATATGGAATGAAGATATCAACTTCTCCGTACATTTTACATCTCTCTTATTTTCCTCTAGAGAGAATGAGTTAATTTTTATTTTTCATAAAATAAGTCATAAACTTATCAAAATTTATTGTCGCAATTAGGGAAGGTGTTAAGTTTTTTAAAGAATGTATTCACATTAGTATAAATTATAAACACTAAAAATTATTATTTATGTTAAAAGAGAAGGGAACTGTAAAAGAATTAAAAGTCTTTGAGAGAAATAAAGTACCTTAGGAAATAAAAGTGTATTTAGTATAGCAACATACATTCAAACATCTTCAGTAAGAAGGATTGCTAGAATTTTGTCAGAGCTCTATCCTGTTTTAAAAAACATCAATATGGAACTGGGTGAAGAAGTTTGAAGAGAAACTACTTATTACAACAGAGAGAACGGAGAAGTATTGTGGCAATAGATTAAACGGTTATCAAAGCAAGGAAGAAGCGTTATTACGTCTATTCTGCTGTAGATGTTGAAAGGAATGAGCTTGTTCTGATGAAAGTTTATAGGAATTATTTGACTACGAGGTCTTTCATCAAAGAAGCTCTAAAATACTGTGAGAACGAACCTAAATTCATTATTGATAAAGCTCTTTGGTTGATTGATGCTCTGAAAAGCTTGAATTTAGAATTTTGAACATCAAACCTTTGCAAAGGAGTTTGGTTGAATCGGTGTTTTCTTCGCTAAAACAAAGGATTAAGATATTCTTTTGCTCAATTAGCTGTTTAAATCCTGTAAGGAACTGGAATTTGTTCTGTAAGCTGTTTATGCTTTATTATAATAAGTTGAGGTGGTGTTTATGTTAAGTGGACACGTTAAAAATGAAGAAAAGAAATCTAATTGTAATATGATAGAACTGAAATTAATTTTGTCATCTAGAAATATAGAGACATGGAAAT
>JAGGXN010000204.1 GCA_021163065.1 Archaeoglobaceae archaeon
ACGAACACGTTGTAGCCCATTTTTGAAAAGAGTTTTGATAAAAGCAAACCACCCCTTCTAACTCCATCTCCTGCAGCACCTGAGATTGCAATACACAAATCCATGAGCCGAGTTTGTTTTCAACAAATTAACATTTACTTTTTTGTTTTATTTTTCTTTCTCTCCTGCATGTCAAATCTTTTTAACTATTGGGATCATTGCATAGACATCGTGCCATTTTAGCTTATCCTTATCTGATAAAATGTAATGTATTGAGGTGTTAATAATCAGACAACGCTTTTTTACAGGTCTTACTATTACGCTTTGATTACAAACTAAGATTTTGTTTTCAGTTTTTACTGATTTTTGAAAAACCGATGTACGTTTAAATAGTTGTAAGGCGGCATTAGTATTATGCAAAATGTGATTAAGTTGCTGACATCACAAGCTTGTCCATACTGTATGCGTGCAAGAGAAGTACTAAAAAAGTTAGCAAAAGAAAGAAAAGACGTATTGGTTATTGAGTTGTCCGTAAATACAGATGAAGGTATGAAAGAAGCTTTAAAGTATGGAATTAACAAAGTACCCTCAATCATTGTAAACGATAAGTTTGTTGTTAGAGGTGTACCAACAATTGATGATTTAAAAAGAATTTTGGAGGTGAGCGTATGAAAAATGTAGATATGGAAGAATTTAACAGGTTAATTGAAAAAGACAAACTTGTAGTAGTCGATTTCTATGCAGATTGGTGTATGCCTTGTAGATTTGTTGCACCAATACTGGAAAAGTTGGAAAAAGAGTTTGATGGAAGTGTGGAATTTGCTAAGGTAAATGTTGATGAAAATGCTGAATTAGCAAGGATGTTTAACATTTCGGCAATTCCAACGTTAATATTTTTCCACAGGGGTAAAATTGTAAATTCATTTGTGGGTGCTTTGCCAGAAAGTATGCTTAGAGATGAAATAAAAAAGACTTTAGAAGAGTTATGAGGTCAATAAAAGAAATGTTAATGAATTTAAACTGTAAAAATTTTTTAGAATGCTTTTATGGGTTGAATGAATCTGATATAGACGTTTTTAGAATTTTAGTGCAACTAAGAGAGGCAAAAATTGATGAACTAAGTAAAGCTTTGAAGAAAAGTGAAAATTCTGTTTATAAATCCCTCCAAAAACTTTTAATGGCTGGATTGGTTATTAGGGATAAGAAGCTTATAGAGGGCGGAGGATACTATTATACATATAAGCCCAGTAACTTGGATGAAGTTGTTGCAGAGATGCACAAAGTTATAGATGCATGGTATGTTAAGATTAAAAGTACGATAGACGAATTCGCTAAGGAGTTTAGAAAAGCTGATATCGTGGTAAAATGATAGCCGTTATTGGATGCAAGGGTTGCATGAAATGCGATGAAGTTTGTAAATACAATGCTATCATAAGAAATGGAAACAAGGTTGTAAGGATTGATGAAGATAAGTGCAAAAAATGTTATGAATGCATTAAGGCATGCCCATATGGTGCTTTGTTTGTGTTAGATTAACATGAAAGCTAAAGATGTTTTAGAGTTGTTTGGTAAGGATGAAATAGCTGAAAAGGCTTTAAATTTGTTGTTGAGATACTCTGAGCAGGGGTTTATTCCTGCAGATGAGCTAAAAGACTTTGATTTAGTTTTGCTGTTGGAAGGAAAAAGGTTGGCTTTACCGATAGAGGCCGATAAAATGTCATTGTCCTGGAATATGAGACACGTGCAGTTGCAAAGAAAAATGGAAATTCCTTACATAATAAGACTATTTTTCAAGAAGCTTAAAAGTGGAGAAGCCGATGTCTTTCAAGCTATTGAAGAATACTTTGAAAAGATTGGCGAAGACAATCCTAAGGTTTTTGTTGAAATATTTTTGAAGATGTGCGATGAACGAGACGGTTTTCTAGTCAGTGGTGATTCAATTTCAAAAATATGCAGAAAGTATGGAAAAGATGGGGGTGTTGTTATTGCTGAAATGAAAGGAGCTGGAATAATCAGTCCATATATCGGATGCGGCAAGATTGGAAGAACAAAGTCGATGTATGAGATAAACAAATTTTTGCTAGAAGCTTTAGCAGCTAAGAT
Organism: Archaeoglobaceae archaeon; assembly: GCA_021163065.1. GTDB lineage: Archaea > Halobacteriota > Archaeoglobi > Archaeoglobales > Archaeoglobaceae > B5-G16. The sequence continues at coordinate 2,083 of JAGGXN010000204.1, forward strand.
ATCTCAGCCCTAATCGTTACAAACATTGGACCTCTAACATCGATCTTTCCACCCTTTGAAATTATATACTTCCTCACGTTATCTTGCATTTTTAAGTTTATGTCTGATAAGCTTTCAACAACTCTAACCTTTATTTCAAATACTTCATCACCTCTAAACGTAGCTTCCTCTATTCTCTTTGCTGCCAAGTATGCAAAGGAGTCTATGTACCTTAAACCAGTCGAGAAGCCGTGATCAAAGTAGGATTTCCACTTGTCAGTCTTTGGCAATCCATAAACGCTTCCTTGGTAAACAACAATTTCGTTTGCATAAGCAGGACCGCAAAGTTTTGTATTCTCCTCCTTTTCAACGACAAAAACTCTGACTTTTTTGCCATACAACTCGTATTCGCAAGCTAAGAATTCACATGGGCTTTTTTCTTTGGCATATCTGTCTGCTACATCCACAATACTTTGTGCAATCTTTAAACCTATTGTTGTATTTGGAACTTCCTTAACCTTGATGTTTCTTGCTATGTCCATGTCACTAAGCTCAATTTTTCCATAAATCCATGGATAAACCAATTCTCTTACATCGGAGTAATTGTAAAGGATCATTGCCAACCTTTCAACTCCTAAGCCAAGGTTCATTACTGGATACTCGATATCGTATTGAGATAAAGCTGTAGGGGAATAAATACCAAAGGTTGCTATTTCAATCCACCCATCTTTGTACTTTGTGCTTGAGCCAACAATCTTCGGATGAAATGCAAAAACTTCTGTTTGTGTATTTGGAATGTAATATTTGCTTCTTTTCTCATCAAGCTTAAATCTGAATTTTCTGAAACCAAATTGCCTTAATAAAGCTTCTGCAACAGCCTTACCCTCATCAATTGTAACATCTTCATCAACAACAACACAACTTGCTGAAAAATAGGTGTAAAGCCTTGTAGCATCTTCTCCTTGCTCTCTTCTAAAACATCTATCTATGCTGAAGAGCCTTATTGGTAATGGCAACTTATTTGCGACCTTGCTTAAAGTAATAAACCACCCTGTTGTCATATGACTCCTCAAAGTCAGCTTTGTCGGTTTTGGTGTCAATTCTTTAAATTCTGGAAAGACATCATCAATTATGCTTACAGCCTTTAGATCATCAATTTTCAAAGATTTTGCAATTTCTACTGCTAAATCATCTCCGTCAATTTTTCCCTTCTTAAAGAGATGAAGTATACCTTGCAAATCTGCAATTTCCTTAGCTTTCAATTTTCTGCCAATTATCTTCGAAATTTTTTCAATCTTCTCAGATGACATGCCTACATCGGGTCTCGGTAGAGATGCAAGGTAAAAACATCTGTCTAAAACTGCTAAAGCCTCCTTTCCGAATTGCCTCTTTACATGTGTGTCTTCAACAATTAATGGATTTACAACCTCTTTAAAGCCCAAGGAAATGTAAGCTTTCCTCAACTCGTTAATTGTTTTGAATATCGGGTGTTCTTCTCCAACTGCATATCCATATCGTGGATAAATATTATTTGGACTTTTCAAGCTTAAAACTTCATCGCTGTTAATCCAAGCTTTTTCAAAGTCTTGTTCGACAAGTTCTCTGTACTTTTTGGCATTAAATTTCATGGTGCTAAGATTGCAAAAATGTATTTACCTTTTTCCTTATGCATTAATTAATCAATAATATACTTCTTCAATTCCTCCAAATCTCTTTTAATTCCAAATTTTGAGAAAAACCTAAGTATGTTTTTTAAATCTCTTTCTAAATACTTCATAGCGTATGGGTGATCCACAAGCACAGCTTGTCCCATATCTATGAAATATGGTTTTTCGAAGTACATTATGTTGTATTCACTTAAATCAGCATGAACTAAGTCTGCATTGTATAATTTTTTTATATTCTCAACAATTTCATCAAATAGGCTTTTTACATCCAACTCAGCTATTTGACCTCCAAGCTCCGCCAAAGTTGGAGCTGGAATTTCGTCTTTGCCAATAAATTCCATAATTAACACGTTTTTTAAATAGGTTACTGGCATCGGAACGTTAACTTTTGCGTTAAAGGCCCTCTGAAGGTTTTTAAATTCTTTTTCAGTCCATATAAATATCTTCTCCTTCTTTGAAATTCTGAAATCAAATCTCTTATCTCCAAAAAGGTATTCATCCATTCTGTGAAACTCACTCGTCTCTATTCTGTATATCTTTACAGCCAATGCAATTTCCCTGCCTTCGTGCATTCCATCTGCATAAAAAACGTTAGCTTCCTTTCCTGTATTGATTACACCACCCATAGCTTTGATTATTCCCTTTGCGGATAGTTTATATAGAGTTTTTAAAGTTCTTAAGTCTAAGACTTCTGCATAAATTTTTCTGTCATCAGAATCTTTTTCCTTGATTCTTAACTTGTCTAAATAGCTTTCAATCTTCTTCAAATCTCTCATTTGAATCAGCCGTATCTTTCTAACAATTTCAAAATTTCCTTGTTTCTGCTAACGTATCCTTTCAACAAATCTGAGGTCATAAATTCGACCATCTTTAACAACTTTAACTTATACTCGTTGTTTTTGAAATAATTTAATGCATCTACACTTTTTTTAGCATAACTCTTAATTAACTCCAAAGTTTTAATTACTGCCCTTTCAAATCCAATTTTTTCCTCGTAAATTATCGGTAAAGTTTTTGATTCGAATTCTGACTTCTTATCTTCGTACATTTCCAAATATTCAAGTAGATCATCAACAAGCTGATATGCTATTCCCAAATTTAAACCATATTCATACAGTTTTTTAGCAGCCTTTTTATCTTCAGACACAATTTTACAAGCATTCTTAGCGCTGTATGCAAATAAAGAAGCTGTCTTTGAGGCAATACATTTAAAGTAATCCTCTTCATCGAATTTTTCTTTAACGCTGTAAACATCTAATACTTCGCCTTCTGACATCAGCATTCCAACGTCTGCAAATTCTTTAATGACCTCTTCTCCATACTTAGAAGTCAATTCAACAGACTTTGAAATTAACCAATCGCCAACTAAAATTGCTAAAGACAGATCGTATTCAATGTGTAAAGCTTTTACATTTCTTCTCACAACACCTTTATCGATAACATCGTCATGAGCCAAACTTGCCGTATGAATTAATTCGACGGCCAAAGCCATATTTAGAACATCCTCGTATTGCCCTCCACAAAGTTTTCCACTTAAAAGAACGATTATTGGTCGTGTTCTTTTTCCTCCAGCTTTTATTATATGTTTGAGAGCCTTTTTTACCTTTGCAATTGTGTTTGATTTTTCCACAAGTTTCTCCAATGCATCATTAACGATGGCGTATTCTTTCCAAGTTTCAATCATTTTCAATTCCACCCACAAACTTGTTTAAACATTTTACTCTTTGTCACTCTTTTTTGAATATTTTTTCAACTGCCTTTCCAATTGAGCTTGCAATTCCGTGAACAACTCTATGTTTTTCCATTTCCATTAAACCTTCAATGGTTGTTCCTCCGGGGGTAGCGATTCTTTTTATTAAGCTTTCCGTAGTTTCACATTTTAAAAGCTCGGCAGTGGTGTTGAAGATCGATAGAGCCAATTCCTTAGATAGCTCAGCATTTAAGCCATGCTTTAAACCGGCAAGGACAAAGGCATCTATTAATCTTGCTACAAATGCAGGAGCTGAACCTGAAAAGACAGTCATTAAATCGATCTCTCTCTCGTTTTCAGCCTTGTAGACTTTACCCATCAAGGATAATAGGCTTAATACTTTTTCATCTTCTCCATTCTCAGTGTAGTATGCAACAAAGCTTTTTCCAAGCTCGATTCCAATGTTACCCATAGCTCTTACTACTCTAGCATTAATCTTGCTTTTAATTTCTTTTAGACTTACAAAGGCAACAAAGCTTATCACGAGCTTGTTTTCAACATAATCTTTAATTTCATCCAAAACTGGTGAAATATCTTTTGGTTTCACGGCTATTATTACGCATTCTGCATTTTTTACAGCATACGCGTTGTTATTTGTTATCTCAATTCTTTTTGATTTCGCTTTAACATCTAAATTCCTTTTAGTAGCTATAATTTCATGCTTTCTCGACAAACATTTAGCTATGGCCTTTCCTAGGTTACCATAACCAATTAAGGCTATCTTCATTCTAATCCTAACTCATCTTTTACATTAATCAACCCCCTTATGGCTATTTCATAAAATCTTGGTAGTTCTATTCCCAGCTTCTCTATCTCCCTAATTCTGTTTCTATCACACCCTGCAGCAAAACTCTTTTCTTTAAACTTCTTTTTCACTGTTTTAGGTGTAACATCACTAATTTTACCCTTCTTAACCAAAGCACACGCTATAACTAGTCCAGAAACGCTGTCAGCTGCTTGCAGTGCTATTTCAGCTGGCTTTTCGTAGTTGCCAAACAAAGTGTGGTTGTGAGTTTTAACAACTTCTGCAATATCATCGCTAATACCATTTTCTTTTAAAATTTCATAACCTACGAGTCCGTGTTTTGACATATCTCCATTTACAATTTCATAGTCGATGTCATGCAAAATACCAATCAACTCCCACTTTGTTTCGTCTTCGTTTAATTCCTTAGCCAATTCTTTCATAATTGCAGCAGTAGCGATGCAATGCTTTATTAAATTCTCAGCCTTAACGTATTTTTTTAGCAAATCTATCGCTTCCTCTCTTTTTTGCACCATGGCAAATTTTTGTTAGCTGGATAAAAAATTTTATTGTAATTTTAAGGTACTCTTCCACCCGCAATGAATCTCTATCTCACCATCTCTACCAACCTTTGCAAAGCCATTTTTTATTTCTAAATAGTCGCCAATGTCTAGCTTTTTGTAAATGCTAACCTTGTCATCCCATAGCAAGACTCTAATTCTGCCATTATCATCAGAAACGTATATTTCGGCAACCTCTACATTTTTTGAATTTATCCTTCTTACACCGCCAAAACCGCTAACTCTACCTTTAATGTTTACAAATCCTTGAACAACGTGGGAAATCTTTGTAAATTCGATTTCAATAATTTCAACATCTGCCGGGTCGTTTACAGAAATCTCTATTTCATTTTTCTTTTTTAAAAATCCCTTTACCTTAATCTTTGCACCCTCTACAATGTCTCCAGCCTTAACAAGATTTGCTGCATCATTCCACATTGTAACTTTTACCTTTCCACTTTCATCTGCCAATATTATTGATGCCACCACTCCTTTATCAAATTCTCTAACGGCAAACGTTTTTTCAACTATTCCTTTAACAACAACTTTTCCCCTCTTATTTTTCAATTCATCTATTTTAGATACTGGTTCAAATCCGAAAGAATAAGCTGTTAACAATTCTAAGGTTTCATTGTCAATAAATCCATTAAAATGCTTCTTGAACTCTTCCATTCTTTTTTTAAATTCTTCAAGGCTAACTTTACTTTTTATTTCTTCATAGTATCTAAAGTTATTTGCTTCATTCATTTTATCACCAGTTTAAATTTAGAAACAAGATTAGTGTTGAAATAAAACCGATTAAAAGTAGCATTATACCATATCTTTCCATGAATAGCTTTTAACAAAAAAATATTTGAAATTGTCGCTATGAAAAAAGATATAAAATTAGTGAATTTTCTAAGAACCTTCTTCTTTAAGGAACCTCCTAAGCAATTTTCCAGTTGCTGTTCTTGGTAATGGTTCTTTTCTGAATTCGATAATTCTTGGAAGCTTGTACTTTGCAATTTGCTTTTCTAAGAATGCTAATATGTCCTTCTTTAATTCCTCACTTTCTTCATAACCCTCATTCAGAACAATTACAGCTTTGACCACCTGTCCTCTTATCCCCTCTGGATCTGGTACGCCGATAACAGCACATTCTTTTACAGCTGGATGCTGGCTTAATGGTTGTTCAATCTCATCAGGACCAATTCTATAGCCAGATGATTTAATTAAATCATCGTCTCTTGAGACAAAGTAGATATACCCATTCTCGTCCTTCCTGACGAAATCGCCAAGAACGTTCCAGCCATCGATAACACTTTTTCTCTGTTTTTCATCCAAAGGCCTTGTTGGATGATTCCAATACCTTATTCCGGTTGGTCCTTTAATGTATAGATTGCCCACTTCTCCGGGCTTACACTCTTCCTTAGTTTCTGGATCAATGATTCTTGCAACAAATCCTGGAACTGGCCAGCCAATACTTCCCGCTACTGGTTGTGGGGCACATGTGTTTGAAATGCAGATGTGTACCATTTCAGTAGCGCCTAAAGATTCATAAATTGGCATTCCAAATTCTTCTATCCACTTCTTTGCTGTTTCAGCACCTAAGGCTTCTCCACCACCGGTGCAAAGTCTCAATGAAGACAAGTCATATTTCTCCTTGTACTCTTTTAACTTTGGATTTGCAAGTATTATTCTGTAAGCTGTTGGCAATGAGGAGAACACGGTTATGCCATGTTCTTCGACAAACCTAAAGAAGTTATCAACGCTAAATCCTGGCCAGATTGACGTTGCAGCCCCATGGAAGTATGGTACTAGGCATCCATTACCATATCCCATAGCAAAGCTAACAGGAGCTGGACCACCAACAACATCATCTTCAGTTAATTTCCACACGTATTTACCAACTAAATACACGGCTGACAAAACGTTCTCAACAAAGTGTGCACAACCTTTTGGCAATCCTGTAGTACCCGATGTATATAAAACAACTGCTGGCTTACCAATTTCAAGTTTTATGGGCTCAAAGGTCGCACTCTCTTTATACACTTCATCGAATGGTACAAATGGGTCTGACAAATCTTCTTGGTCAGTCACAATTATATTTTTAACTGTTTGCAACTCAGGAACAGACTCTTTTACAGCTCCAAAAGTTTTTTCATCTCCAGTAACGAAGATTGCCTTTACTTCTGCATTGTTTGAAACGTGTACGATCTCTTTCTTAGCCCACATTGGATTCAATGGCACAGGTATTGCTCCAGCTTTCATTATACCAAAGTTGATTGCTACCGCCTCTGGCATATTTCTAACTCTAAATCCAACTCTGTCGTATTTCTCAATACCAAGATTCCTTAAGAAGTTTGCAACCTTGTTGCTCAGTCTGTAAAGGTCTCTATATGTTACTCTCCTATCTTCAAAGTATATCGCTACCTTTCTAGCTCTGCCAAGTTCAATGTTTCTGTCAAGAATTTCCTCAGCCAAATTTAATTCAGTTCTGTCACCAATGTATTCCTTTACTTCGTCTGGTATAATTATTTCGGGCCAAGTTTCTTTTGGTACGACATACTTTAGTACATCCTCCATACGATCACCTTTAGAATATCTTAAAAATTTGGATATAACCTTTTCGATTTATCGTGATAATTATTTTTAGTAAAATAGTGTTAGCTAATATTAGACCTGTCCACTTAACACAGACACCACCTCAAATGATTATAATACCACATAAACAGCTTACAGAACAAATTCCAG
>JAGGXN010000217.1 GCA_021163065.1 Archaeoglobaceae archaeon
CCGATAAGTGGTTTGATGTACTTTTTATCACCAATAAGAAGTCCTTATGATTGGGTTCCAGCTTTGGTTAGACAAAATCCGTATCTTGCAGACTTACCAGACTGGATGATCTATGGGCATTTACTTGTTGATGCAACGATACTTGTAGTTGGAGGTATTCTTTTCTCAATCTTCTGGGCTCAGACTAGTGGAATGGATGCAAAAACTGTTGCTTCTCAAATAGCAAAATCAGGAATGCAAGTTCCAGGATTTAGAAAAAGTCCGCAAGTTTTGGAAAGGATTTTGCAGAGATACATTCCAAAGTTGACAGTTTTAGGTGGTGCGGCGATCGGTATTTTAACATTAATATCAAACGTTCTTGGAACAATAGGTCATGTGAGTGGTACTGGGTTGCTGTTAGCTGTTAGCATTGCATACAGGTTCTATGAAGATTTGGCTAAAGAACAGCTTACAGAGATGCATCCAATGCTGAGAAAGTTCTTAGGTGAAGAGGTGTAAACATGAAAAAATTTATTTCTAGATTTTTTTTAGCATTAGGTATAATTTTTATGGTAGGCATAATGTTCAGTCAAGAGTTTAGAAGGGAACTTGCCAATGCAATTTCTCCAATTTTAGATCCTTTAAGCCAAGCATTTCCTTTCCACATTGTCATTTTAATTTTAGCAACATTTACAGCGTTTTATTCTTCCATAATTCAAAGGTATACCGTGGATTTTAAAAGGATGAAAGAGATTCAAAAGAAAGTTATGGAATTTCAGAAAGAATACATGGAAGCGATGAAGCAGAAAAATCAATATAAGCTAAAACAGATGGAAAGCAAAAAGGATGAGATGCAGAAAATGCAGAGCGAAATGATGAGCATGCAATTTAAACCAATGTTTTACATAGGTGTTGTAACAATCCCAATCTTCATGTGGCTATGGTTAAAGGTTAAAAATAGCGTGATGGAAGTCATTGTTCCATTTGCAGGTAAAATACACGTTGCAGACCCAGTTTTAATTGTTCCTTGGTGGTTGTTTTGGTACATTTTATGCTCCATCACAATTACTCAAATAATAAAAAAGGTTTTTAGGATCGGAGTTTAATGAGGGTTGATTATGAAAATAACCATTTCTGGATTACCCGGAAGTGGTACAACTACTGTTGCAAAAATCTTGGCTAAAAAGCTAAATTTGAAATTAATATCGGCAGGTGGGATTTTTAGAGAATTGGCGGCAAAAAAAGGAATGACTGTTGTTGAATTTGGAAAGTATGCTGAAAACAACCCTGAAATTGATTTTTTGATAGATAGAATGCAAAAAGAAATGGCTGAAAAAGAAGATAACGTGGTTGTTGAGGGCAGACTCTCTGGGCATATGGTTAAAAATCCAGACTTAAGGGTTTGGTTGTTTGCAGATGCTGAAATTAGGTATGCAAGAATTGCAAAGAGGGAGAACAAGGACATTGCAGTTGTCAGAAGTGAGACTAAAAAAAGAGAAAAGTTGGAGAAAAGTAGGTACGAAAAATTTTATAGCATAAATATAGATGATTGGAGCATCTACGATTTGGTAATAAATTCCGGTAGGTTTGATGCTGAAAAAATTGCAGAAATAATAATAAAAGCCTTGGAATAAGAGTTAAAATAAGAATTTTTCAACTCCAATGTTTTTAATAATTTCAATTTGCTTTAAAGCTAGGCTTCTTGCGCTTTCCATGCTACTATTCCTTATGATCTCACCATTCTCAATATATTTTTGAATAATTGGCTCTTTTCCCTCTGGAGGCTTAGAATTGAAAAGCCTAACTTCATCTTCCAATTTTTCCCAGTCTCTATATATCTGTTTCATTCCACTCCTCTTACCCCTTTTTGCCGCAAACTTTCCTTCCCTTTCAACTATGTCCAATGCGAAGTCAACTGGCTTAGCTCCAGCTATTGATGTTCCAACACCAAAAGCATCAACTATGTCCTTTAAGTTTAAGACATCTTCCAAGCTCAATCCACCGCTGACAACAATTCTCACATTTTCTTTATTTCTTATGTTGAGTTCCCACCTCACTTCCTCGATAATCTTTCTAAAATTACCCCTTCTTGAAGAGGGCGTATCAAGTCTTACACCATTAATTCTTTCAACATTCTCAACGGCAAGTATTGCTTCAGTCTTTTCGTCGTAATATGTGTCAACAAGCATCGTTCTTGGAACCTCTTTGTCAACAACTTCATCAAAGGCTTTCCAAGCTTTAACTTGATCAGCAAAGGAGATTATTAATGCGTGGGGCATGGTTCCCATACTTGGGATGCCCAAATACTTTTCGGCTGCATAGTTGCTTACGCCATCTACGCCACCAATGTATGCTGCCCTTTCAATCATTGCTGCCAAAGCTGGATGCATCCTTCTCGTTCCAAAAGAGTAAATTTTCTTTTCACCAGCAGCTAGTTTGAACTTAAAAGCTTGGGTGGCTACACTGCTGGCTTGGCATATAAAACCTAATAATGAGGTCTCAAACCTTGCAAAGTCTAAATACCTCCCAACAATTGTTATTACAGGTTCATATGGATAATACAAACAGCCTTCGGGAATTGCATACAAGTCTATCGGTAAACCCTTCATTAGTTCTAATACGTCATTTAGTCCTGCGAATATACCCCATTTAGATGTTGTGACCTCTGCTACAACCTTTGGATTCACATTCTTTTCCTTCAAAACCTTTTCAGTCCAAATAAAATACTTGTCCGTTACAATCCCCTTTTTTATATCCTCATTGTTTACAACAAGAAATCTCATAAATCACACCTACAGGGTTTTTTTCCACATTTTGTGCAATAATTTGGATACTTTTTTAAAGCCTCACTTTCTAAATCTATGCTATAAAGATTAGCAAGGCTTACAAGCCAAGCTAACACGTCTGCCATTTCCTCCTTTATTTTTTCAACATCATCTTTTCTTATCGCCTCTGCAAGCTCTCCAACTTCTTCAACTAACCATAGCATGGTTTTAAGACTACCTCTTTCCTTGTCTCTTGTGTAGTAAATCTCTCCAATCATTTTTTGGAAATCTCTTATGTTCATTTAGAACACTATTTCAAAATTGTCAAATTTCTCTTTTTTGTTCATCTTTTTCATCGTAACTTTTCTAACAATGGAAGTTGAGGGACCTTTTTTTACATAAGACATGAATTTATCTAATTGTTCCTTGCTACCTTCTGCAACTATGTAAACTCTACCATCTGGCAAATTTTTTACAAATCCCTTTATGCCAATCTCCTTTGCAATTCTTTGCGTGAAGTATCTAAAGCCAACACCTTGAACAACACCTTCAACGTAAATTTCAACCATCATCTTAGTTGCTAGCTGGAGAAAGATTTATTTAAGTTTCGCAAACACTTGTTTTATGCAATACAAGGGCGTTGAAATTGAAACGTTTCTTGGAGACATAACTAAGCTTGAAGTTGATGCTATTGTTAATGCCGCCAACACGAGACTTTATATGGGTGGTGGAGTTGCTGGAGCAATAAAAAGGGCTGGAGGAAAAGAAATTGAAGAAGAAGCGGTTAAAAAGGGTCCTATAAAGATTGGTGAAGCTGTTGAGACAACTGCTGGAAAACTGAAGGCTAAGTATGTCATCCATTCTCCAACAATGGAGTTGGATTTCAAAACTGATGAAAATAAGATAAGATTGGCTATGAAGGCGGCATTAAAAAAAGCTGATGAGCTTGGTATTGAAAGTATAGCTTTTCCTGCCTTAGGGACAGGAGTTGGAGGTTTTCCCAAAGATAAAGCGGCAAAGGTGATGGTTGAAGAGTTAAAAAAGCACATTGATGAAGGTACGAAGCTTAAAAAAGTAATACTTGCAGACATTAGTGAAGAACAAGTGGAATTTTTCAAAAAGGCTATAAATGAATTGATGTGAAAAATTTAAAATAAATTTTTTAAAGTGTAATTGAACGTGTCAACATTACAACCTAAAATAATTATAGTAACACATAAACAACTTACAAAACATATTCCAATTTCTAACAGGCTTTACAGCTGTAATCGAACAAAAGAATATCTTAATTCTCTGTTTAAGCGAAGAAAACACTGATTCAACCAAGCTTCTCCTGCCGAAAGGTCTCGAATTCATAATGCAATTCCAAGCTATCTAAAGCCTTTCTTAGCCATGGAGCTTTGTCTATCACGAACTTAGGCTTATTCTCACAGAACTTCCTTTACAAAGGACTTGGAAGTTAGCAAATTCCTTGTTGTATAAACTCTCATTAAAATTAGCTCGTTTCTCTCAACGTCTATGGCTGCATAGACATAGTACTTCTTTTTATTAGCTTTA
>JAGGXN010000161.1 GCA_021163065.1 Archaeoglobaceae archaeon
GAAAAAGAGCTTTACAAAAGGGCTAAAAGAAAGGAATATGGCTTTATCGCTTTAAGCTCAGCAACAGAACCTTGGATGCATATTGAAGAAAAATATAAGTTAACGAGGAAGTGTTTGAAAGTCATTGCAAAGTTTAGATTCCCCGTGCATTGCTTAACCAAATCAACTTTAATTCTGAGAGATTTGGATTTACTGAAAGAAATTGATGAAAATGCGATTTTGCCAAAAGATTTAAAGCTAAAGCGTGGTGTGCTAATAACTTTCTCATTATCAACTGTAGATGAGAAAACAGCGAAAATCTTTGAGCCGAAAGTTCCAAAGCCAAAGGAAAGGTTGGAAATTTTGCAAAAGATTAAAGAAGCTGGATTTTATGCTGGAGTTGCGTATATTCCAGTTTTGCCCTTTATCTCAGATTCTGATGAGCAATTGGAAGAGATGATAAAAATAGCCAAAGAATTTGGAGCAGATTACGTTTTTGTTGGCACTTTAACCTTATATGGCATTGGAAAGGAAATTTATTACAAAGTTCTTGAAAAACGCTTTCCAGAATTGTTGCCAAAATACAAAAAGCTTTTTAAAATCTTCAATCAGCCAAGCAAAGAATATCAGCTAAGTCTTGAAAAGAAAGCGAATAAATTTTGCGAAAAATATGGAATAAAGCATAGGATTGTTTAAATTCTTGTAGAAAGATAATTTTAACCTCCATAGAATTTTAACCTCACAACTTCTCCGCTTGGTGTATAAACAGCAACGTTGCAAGGCATCGGATTCAAATTTACCTTCTTTTGAAATTCTGTTTGTGCTTGCCAAGTACTTGAATTAACTAGAAAAACACCCCTGTAAAAAGAAGTACCATAAGTGTGGATGTGACCGCAATGAAAGATGTCAGGAATTTCCTCAATAACAAGATAGTCTTCCTTTTCCGGGGCGATTGGACTTCTACCTCCATACATTGGAGCTAAATGTCTTCTTTTTAGTAATTCAACCATTGCTTCCTGAGGTTTAGCGTAACTTAGCCTCGGAATTTTTGTAACAACATCATCCAAACTTCTGCCATGGTAGATTAGCAGCTTTATTCCATCCAAGTTTAAGAATGATGGGTTTCCCACATTTACAACGTTGTTTGAAAACAAATTTGAAAATTCTTTTAGCAAAGCTGGTTGAGGTTCAGCTTGCCTTACAGCATCGTGGTTTCCTGGAGACACTATAACCTTAATCCTCTTTGGAATCTTGTCAATCTGCATTGCAGCTTCTTCATATTGCCCATAAACATCTAAAATTTTCAAATCCTTTTCCTGATTTGGATATATCCCAACTCCGTCAACAACATCTCCCGCTAAAACAACGTATTTTACGCTTTCTGCAATTTCTCTCATTTTTTCATTTCCAACCTCAAAGTTAAGCCATTTTATAAACAAATCCCACTCTTTTTCTAAGAACTCCTTGCTTCCAAAGTGTGTGTCGGATATAAACACAATTGAAAAGTTTGTTCTTTTCTTCTCACCATTTAATGGGACATCTGGAAAAATTATTTTGTCAGCTATTATGTTGTTGTTTCTTAAAACTCCGGAAACACCAATAACTTCATCTCCCATCAATTCTAAAGCTAAATCTCTCAATTTTCCAGTAGCTATAAAACGTATTGAGTCTGTGTTATCTTCTATTTCAACTAAAACGTTACCGTTTTGCGTTTCTCTTACGTCTTTAACCATTCCAATTACGTCAACTTTCTCAGTTCTGATTTTTTTAATATTTGAAATAGATATGCCGTTAAGCCTTTGCCTTAAAATTTTTGATAATTTCTCAAATCTGGAGTTAAAATATGCAATGAAATCATCAACGTTTCCCTCGCAAGTGGAGGTGCCAGTGATATCTTTTATAATACAAATTTCATCCTTTAAATTTTTAACTTCTTTTGGTTTTTCAACAAAAAATTGTTTTTTAAATTGTTCTTTTCTCCTTTTCCTCTTAAATTCATTTAAAATTGGTAAAATGTCTTCACGACTTATAATAAAGCTACCATTTAAAGCACTACAAATCTTGGGAATGATCTCATCCAATTCGTTTTTAAATTCTTTAAGTAATTCAATTGCCGATGGATGAACGTTGTAACCGTGCATTGCAAACTTCGTTATTATCAGCTTAGATTCGATATCTTTAATTACCATTCCGCATTCCACCCCTTCATGGATGTCAAGACTAAGGTTATGAACTTTTTGAAAGATATTGTCTCGACTTTAATTATTGTTGCGGTAATCATTGGCTTAGGTATTGCAATAACCGGTACTTGGCCATTTATGGTGGCAGTAGAATCTGGGAGCATGGTTCCACATATGTATAGGGGTGACGTAGTTTTATTGGTAAGTCCTGAAAGAACAAACATAATAACTTGGGAAGAAGGCAAAAAGATAGGATACAAAAGCTTTGGAAATTACGGAGATGTAATAGTTTACTATCCAAATGGGAATAAAGGCACAACCCCAATAATACATCGAGCGATGTTCTGGATTGAGAAAGGGCAGCCAATGCCCAACGGTGAGCCGGCACCAAATTCTGGATATATAACAAAAGGTGACCACAATGCAATGTTTGACCAGCCTTATTTATCGAAACCTGTCAAGAAAGAATGGATCGTCGGAGTAGCTAAGTTTAGAATACCTTTTATTGGCTACTTTAGGCTTATATTTAGCTGGTGACATGATTTACTATTTACTTTCTCTACTTCTTGGATTGATTGTCGGTTTTTTGCTTAAAAATAGGGAAATATCTACCAACAAGCCTATGTATGCTGTTTTAGTCCTCCTCATCTTTTTTTTAGGTGTTAGTATTGGCAACACGTTAAACCTTTACGAGCTTTCGCAAGTCGGATTGCTTTCCTTAGTATTTTCAACAACGACAATTATTTTTTCATATCTCACATCAAAGTTTATAAGGAGGGGTCTAAAGTTATAGCCAGCATACTAACAGCTTTAGTTTTAGGCATAATATTTGGATTTGCCATAAAGATAAGCTTTACAGACACCATATTAGAATTTTTTTTAATCATCTTGCTGTTCATAATTGGCATAGAGATTGGAAAAGATGCAAACATAGAGAAATTTAAGGGAGTTTGGAAAGAAGGTATTGTTTTATCTTTAGGAACAATAGTTGGATCTTTTATTGCAGGGTTAGTATTATACTTGGCATTAAATCTTGATCCAAAGCTTTGTTTATCTGTTGCAATAGGAATGGGTTGGTACTCTTTTACTGGTCCATTTTTGGCGAAAAACATTGGTTATTTTGCAGGAGCCTTAGGGTTTACCTCTAACTTCTTTAGAGAAGTTCTTACTTTGTTTCTTTATCCAAAATTTAAGGATAAAAAGGCAGCCATATCAATTGGTGGTGCAACAACAATGGATACGACTTTGCCAATAATTTCAAGTTTTTCCAATCCGCAAACATCTTTGATAGCCTTTGTTCATGGATTTATAATTTCTATAGCTGTGCCTTTATTGCTTATGTTAGTCACATCAATTTAATGATTCAATCAATTTTTAAATCAAGTGGAAAATGACAGGCAACCATATGGTCTTTACCTTCAAGCTCAGGTTCCTCTTTGCGGCAAATTTCCTCGGCAAATGGGCACCTTGGATGATATCTACATCCTGTAGGAATCTCTCTCGGATTTGCAATATCTCCTATAATTTCAACATTTATTTCTCTCTTCAAGAATGAGGGGACTGCTGAGAGTAAAGCAGCAGTGTATGGATGATAAGGGTTGTGAATGACTTCTCTCGTTTCTCCGATCCCAACTACCTTTCCTAAGTACATTACAGCAATTCTATCCCCAACAAGTCTTGCAACAGACAAATCGTGAGTAATGAATAGCATGCTTAGGTTGTACTCAGCTTTAAACGACATTAATAAATCGAGTATTGCAGCTCTAAGGCTAACATCAATCATCGAAACAGGTTCATCGGCAACAACAAATTCTGGCTTTAGAATCATTGCCCTAGCTATTGCAACTCTCTGCCTTTGCCCTCCAGAAA
>JAGGXN010000069.1 GCA_021163065.1 Archaeoglobaceae archaeon
GAGGGCGAGATGCGGGAGAGATACAGTAAGAGATACAGGAAAAGGAAAGTCGTGCTGTATGTCGGCAGAATAGCGCCAAACAAAGGTGTTCACATTTTGATACAAGCTGTAAGGGAGATATCGAGGGATATATCGGTAAAGCTGAAAATTGCGGGTAGCTATACCAAAGATTACTCTGAATACTATGCAAGGCTCAGAAATATTTGGGATGAGACGATATTTCTCGGTAAACTGACGAGAGAGGAAGTCTTTAGAGAGATGATTTCTGCGGACGTTATAGTCTGTCCCTCACTCGCACACGAAGGTTTCGGAATCGTTCCAGTGGAGGCGATGTACTATAACGGCATCGTCGTCGCAACGGATATATTCGAAAAAACCGGAGCCGTAAGCAGAGATTCTGCCATAATTTGCCGTCGTGGAAGTGTCAGTGCACTAAGAGAGGCTATAACCAGTGCACTGACGATGAACGAACGTGAGCGAGAGAAGCTAAGAGCAAGAGCAAGAAGTTACGCATCGAAATTTACTTGGGAAAGACACGGGCGATGCGTGGAGAGAATATTATTCAGGTTTTCAAGAAGCTCTTTATTAAGCCACAATTGTTGTTAGGTATCTACATATCTATATCTCCAAAGATTAGTTTATGTTCAAAAAGAAAAAGTAAAAATAGGTATATATCCAACTACTTGTACTATGAATAAAAATGAAGTGAGAAAGATCTACAGAAGTGGTAAGGGTAGTTACATACTGACATTGCCAAAGGAATGGGTAGTTACGAATAGTATGAAAGAAGGAGATATCGTTTACCTCGAAGTTCAAAAAGACGTTATACTAATCTCACCAAAAAGCCGTCAAATTAAAAATAAATCTGCTGAAATTGATAGCAGAGGTGCAAACTTTAACCAGCTTGTAAGGCTTATAATTTCCCATTACCTTGCAGGCTATGATTTAATTAGAGTGAAAACGTACACGGATGAGCAGAGAAGAGGTGTTGCATTCGCAGTAGATATGCTTGTAGGAGCAGAAATAATGGAGGATACAGGAAACAAGATAGTGGTTGAAGTCTTTTTGGATTCAAGGCGCTTCAATGTTGCCGACGTCATTGAGAAACTCTTTAAGATATGCACTAGCATGCTATCTGATTTCTGTAACTGTCTTAAGAACTTTAATCGTGCGATATGCAGCTCGATAGTGGTTAGAGAGAACGAGGTCGACAAGATCCATTTCCTTGCGCTGAGATTGCTCAACAAGGCTATGGAAGGTGAAGAAATGGGCTTAAACGCTAAGGAGGTCGTTAATTATAGGAGCATCATAAGAACATTGGAAAGAATTGCTGACCACGTAAGCTCAGCAGCGGAAGCACTTGTAAATCTACAAACTTCATTTCCTAGAATTTGTAATACTGTGAACGAAGTGGAGGAAACATTTAAAGTTGCGATGATAGCCTTTTTCAAAAAGGATGTTGAGATAGCCGAACAAGTGCTAGAAGAATATGAGATCCTTGAGAAAGAAATTCAGAAAAATTATGAGGAAATTCTTAAATCCGATGTTGTTGAAGCGCTAAACTTGAAAACAATTCTTGACGGCCTTTGGAGGGTTGCAGCTTATTCAGCAGACATTGCAGAAATTGTGCTCGACGTGAGTGTTTAAGTTTTACACATAACTGCAACTTGAAGCTATGACTAACTAAAGTTTTTTAGGGGTTTATTATTGTTGGTTTAATTTTTAAATAGAAATCTTTAAGTTAAGTTGAAAATATAACACCATTATGAAATCTAAGTTTATGAAAGTGATGCGGAGGTAATATCATGCTCGACAAATTATCGGTTTTTATGCAACTCGTTAACAATCCGATAACAAAAAAATCTCTCCAAGGTCTGACGGCTTACTGCGAAAAGTGCGGCAAGAACAGGCTTGAGGTTGCGATCGAACTCGCCCTCGGCTACAGGGAAGATGCCTGCTGGAAGTGTAAATTAGCCGCAAAATCGGTAAAACCTGTATTGAAGAAAGGGGCTGAGGCTTTTAATGTCGGAATGGATGAATTAAGGGAGAAATTTAAGGACGCTTACTGGCGTAAAGGTTTGGCAAGCGTTATAAAAGGGTTGGCATTTTTCGGTGTCAGAAAGCCGTTCGTCCCGGGAGCACCATTCCAAGTTGTTTGGGATATAACATACGCATGCAATCTGAGATGCAGACACTGTTACGCAACGGCTGGAAAACCTTTGCCAGACGAACTAACGACGGAGGAGGCTTTAAGCGTAATCGACAAGCTCGACAGACTCGGAGTAACGATTATCTCCTTCTCAGGTGGAGAACCGCTTGTGAGGAAAGACATCTTCGAACTAACGAGCTACGCCGCTGAAAAAGGAATTTACGTTGCGATTGCAACAAACGGGACACTTATAGATGAGGAGACCGCAAAAAAGATGAAGGAGAATGGAATCAGTTACGTTCAGATCAGTCTCGATGGAAAGAAAGAGACACACGAGGCTTTCAGGGGAATTAAGGGGTGCTACGATCGAACGATCGAAGGGATAAAGAATGCAGTCAAACACGGGTTTTTCGTAAACGTTTCGATGACTGTGACTAAGTTGAATTACCAAGACGTTCCGGCAGTAATCGAGCTTTGCGAGAAGTTGGGGGTTAACTGGTTCATGCATTACAACTTCATACCGACTGGCAGAGGCAGGGAAATCGTCGATCTCGACATCACGCCGGAGCAGAGGGAAGAACTTCTCAAGTTCCTATACAACAGAAACAAGACTTCGAACATCTCTCTACTCTCCACAGCACCTCAATTCGCACGTGTAGCATTGCAATGCGAGGCGGGATTTATACCTACCCACTTCTACAACATAGAATCTGGAGAAAGATTGAGGCAGTTAGCCGAATTCATCGGAGGTTGCGGAGCTGGAAGATTCTACTTCGCAATAAAGGCTAACGGAGACATCCAGCCATGTGTTTTCTTCCCGCTGAAGGTGGGAAACATTCGTGAGGACGACTTAGAAGACTTGTGGCTTCACAATCAAGTTTTCGAGGATCTTAGGAATAAAGATATTTTGAAGGGTTGCGGAAGCTGTGGTTATAGATACTACTGCGGAGGTTGCAGAGCAAGGGCGTTCAACTACTTTGGGGACTACCTCATGCCCGACCCGGGTTGCATTAATAACAAGAAATACTGGGAGGAAATCTATAAGGAGGTGTGCCCACGATATCCCTCGTAAATCCTGACGCCAGTGTTGAGGTCGTAAAAAAGCTCGGAATTTCAACGCCACCGTTGGGACTTGGCTACCTTGCATCCGTGTTGAGAGAGAACGGATTCAAAGTTCAAATCGTGGACGACCTCGTTGAGAAACTTAGTCTCGACGAGCTCATTAAAAGGATCAAAAACTCGCAGATTGTCGGGATAACTTCGACAACCCCCACTTTCAACGCCGCTTTGAGATATGCGAAAGCGATAAAGGAAAAATTGTCAAACGTTTTTGTAATCCTTGGAGGAGTCCACGTCACTTTCATGCCTTATGAGGCTATTAAGCACGATTACGTTGATGCTGTCTGCATTGGTGAGGGAGAGCGCACAATCGTAGAAATAGCCGAAAGGATTGAAGAAGGGAAGAGTTTGGAGGGCGTAAAGGGGCTGATATACAAGGAAGGTTCTAAAATATTCGAAAACGAGAGGAGAGAGTTTATCGAAAATCTTGACTCTCTTCCGTTTCCGGCGTTTGATTTAATGCCGTTGGATAAATACACTCTCTTAGGTCAAAAACTTGAGCAGTTTCCCATGATAACGTCCCGCGGATGTCCCTTTGGTTGCAGATACTGCTCTTCTTCTCTCTTCCTTGGTAGAAAGTTCAGAGCAAGGAGTGCGAAAAACGTCGTGGATGAAATGGAGTGGCTTGCCGAAGAATTCGGTGCGAAGCATATCGCTTTCGGTGATGATACTTTCACACTCAACAAAAAGAGGGTCTTTGAAATCTGCGACGAGATTGTGCGCAGAGGATTGGATATCGAGTGGAGCTGTTCTTCCAGAGTAGATACAATGAACTACGAGCTACTTAAAAAAATGAAGGGGGCAGGATGCGTGGCGATATACTACGGCGTTGAATCGGCAAATCAAAAAACGCTCGAATACTATAGAAAGAGGATCAAGCTCGAAAATGTGAAAAAGGCGGTGGATTTAACGAAAAAAGTCGGAATAACAACAATATGCTCTTTTATAATCGGGGCACCGTTTGAAACGAAGAAAGACATCGAGAACACGTTGAAGTTTGCAATAAAGCTGAATCCTGATTACGCTCAGTTCTCAATTCTGACTCCGTATCCCGGGACGGAGATATATGAAGAGGCGAAAAGAAAAAATCTGTTATTAACAGAAAATTTTGAAGAATACACGGCTGGAAAACCGATATTGAAGAACGAACACATGACTCCGAAAGAGATATCCAAATTGTTAAGACGTTGTTACATTAGATTCTACTTGAGACCAAGATTTATTTGGAACGAACTCAAGAATAAGAGAATAAGAATTATTTTTGATGTTATAAGACGGGCTTTTAGAAATTGAAAGAGATGAAAGTAGCTTGAAAAGTTACAGCACTTCTTGTTTCTTATTTATTCTACTGCCCAAATATTAGATTTCAAACTTCAATCTCAAAACCAGCAGAAGTTAGCAGTGCTATTAAAGCCTCTCTAATCCCTGCATATTTCTTTTCTTTGAATATGGGCTTGCAAGCTTTAACATCAATTTCACCGTTAAGCAATTTTACAGCAAAGGCCATACAAGTTTGCTCTCCGCACTCCTTGCAATTAGTTTTTGGCAAGTAATTGTAGACATCCATTACACTTACAGTTATCTTTTCTTTAGGTTTTGAAACGTCAATTTTATCTTTCTCTTTATACGCTCTCTCTACAATTTTTTCAATTTCTTTTAAGGTTTCCATTGCCTCTTTTTCATCCTTTGTTTGAGTCATTGCTACAAAACCATCAGAGTGTATTGTTATTATTCTCACACCTTTCTTAAACGTAATCCATCCCATTTTTTTGTTGTAAGATGAATTTGGTATGAGCCATGCAATGTAAGGCATCATTTCCTCGAAATCGTCTTTTATCTCTATCTTACCAATCACCCTAATTTTGTTTGGATCTGCTATGCAGGGTAAAATTTCTTTTATTTCTGCCATATTTAATTTCTACTTTAAACTTATTTTAGATTTTCGGTTTAAAAAATAAACTTACTTTTTAACCATTCCAACTTCCTTCAATTGCTCTATAAACTCCTTTGGAATCTCTAAAACTTTCCAATTTTTTAGATCCATGTAGATAACAACTAAATAGCCCTCAGCAGCCTTTTTGTCTGTTGTCAAATTGTAAATTTCAAAATCGTATCGCAACGTTTTACTTTTAACCTCTCCTACTCTAAGTCTAACTTCAACTTCATCTCCACACCTTATTGGAGATAAATATCTGCATTTAACTTCAAGTCTTGGAAAACCGTATCCAGACTTTATTATATCATAAAAAGATTTGCCTAAGCTTCTTATAAATTCCTCTTCAGCCTTTTCAACGTATCTAAAGAAGTTACTAAAATGCACGATTCCCGCCATGTCCGTTTCGGAAAAATATGCATAAAACTTATGCTTAAACATATCATCACCTTGACTAATCAAGGATAATAGCATTTAAAATCTTCTCAAAGCTTTAACAACAATGAACAATGCGATGACCATTAACGCAATGAACGGAAATAGACTTGTATAATCCATTTTCTTTTCATAGCCAAAATCTTCAAGAAATTGCTCAGCTAGAAAATCAGAAACCTCTTTATTATATATAACAACACCAATCTCCCTGTTTAATTTAAAACCGTACATGTTAAAGTTTGCCGAGGTAATAACAACTTTATCGTCAGATATTACCATTTTTCCATGCAAAGAATCAAAATGATTTGGATTTACTAGCCTAGCCTCAATATTTAAGCCATAAATTTTTGCAATTCTGTTTAGAAACTCAGCAGTTTTAGTATTCTCCTCTTTATTATACCTTGAGTCCAAAAGCACTTTTACTTCAGCATTTTTGGCTGATTTCTTAATCGAATCTAGAATTGGGGTTTTGTTGTAAAATCCAAAATTGATGTATGGGGTTTGAATGTACAGTCTTTGATTCGAACTTGACATTATCTCAAGGATCGGATTTCTGTCTGGAATAATAAAAACTTCAATATATCCTTCAAAATCGAATTCTTTTCCGTTAGCATATCCATTTTTAGCAAAACTTAATTTACTAACTTTTCCCGGACTTGATTCGTATTTTTTATCATGGTAAAGAACATTTTTAAGAAATCTTGCAACCTTTTCGCTTTCAAACTCAACTATGTAGCCTCTATTGTGCCAAACCCAGTTTTCTGTAGTTATAACAACTTTATTACCACACAATCCAAATTTGTAGTGGAAATTTTTGTAGGAATTTGCTTTTAAAAAGCTAACCTTGCAAATTCTTGAAATTTCCATTTCTTCTACAGGAACCCCTCCAGTCGGCGTTGCATCAACGAATATTTCAACATTATTAAGATTCTTCAACAACTCCATGTTCGTAAATGTGTATGATGCGATCAATGCATCTTCATTGCATCTAAAATTGTAGCTGCATGGAGTAATTATTATTCTCCCTTTAACAAAGTCTTTAACAGTATCAAAATCGCTCCAGTCTTGATATTTAAACGTCCAGCTACCGTTACGCTTAAAATAAACCAAACCTTCACTCGCTTTGCTATAATAAAATTCGTCAACAACTGAATTATTCTCAATCAAAAACACGCTTTCACCATTATTTGACAGTGCAAATCTCTTTGGAAATTCATAGTCTGCTTTAATTCCAAATTCATCGTAAAAAGCTGATGAATTCTTTGCTGCAAATACTATCCCAGATTTGTTTATTTTTATAGCTCCTTCTCCATCCGTTAAAGTACATGGAGTATTTACAAACAATTTTACATATTCTGCATCATCACTACCATATGGATTTGGGCAAATTTCTAAAAGCTCCGAAGCTTGAGAAATTGGAGCAGAGGTGAATATCAAAAATAACAAAAGCTTAAAATGTTTAGTTTCCAATTTCATGCCTTAATTCTCCCATAGTAGCAACTCTTTCAGCTATTACGTTGTGCTGGTGTATGCTTTCTTCATTTTCTTGCCTAAAAATGACTAATATGTTATCTGGAGCATTTTTAAACTTTTCAACTGTTACTTTAGCCATAATCCTTACGCTATCCTCCACAAACCTTGGATTTTTGTGAGCCTGATATACCACCTCCAGCTCATCTTCCCTCTTCAAAATCTCATAGATATCGTAGCTCATAGAACTCTTTGCAATTTCAATCAATTGATCAATAGAAGCTGTAAAATCATCAGTTATTTGAATCTTCACACTTGCTTTTCCCCTTTGATTGTGAGTTGCCATTGGTAAAATACCAACAATCCTTTCAGCATCACTCCTTTTATAGCCTGAGGTTACCAACTCTTCAATAGCTTTAGCCCTTACAAGTTCTTGAGCACATGGGCATGCAGTAATTCCACTAACTTCAACACCTATAAAAACCAATTTTTTTCCATTTCTCCACATCCTAGCCTCGCACAATATTTTAACTACTTCCTGAGTTTTCTGCCCTGTCTTAGGAGTCTTTTTACGCATTATTAATTCTGAACTCATAACAACTTCAGCCTTGGTAGCGTATTCATGCCTATCCAGCAGATTTTCCACTATTTTCAAATTTAAATCTTCTACATTTCTTACAGGCTTAGATATCAAACTTTCAATAACTTCATCAATAACCTCGAAGTTTCTGCTGAGATTCACGCCTTTTCTATCTGAGGGTAAATCAACAAATATATCAAAGGTTGAAATCAATATTATCGGTCTTTTCTCCTTTCTTTCAACCTGAACAAGCTTTTTTATGCCCGTAGCGCCAACCCTACTTAATCCGATTGGCACTTCAGGCTTCAATAATTGAACGTCTGGTAACATTAACAATTGTTGTTTATAGAATATAAAAAACTTGTTTAATTTACACCAATTGTTGACAAAGGTTTAAAATACTAAAATTTAATTTTTAAAATATGGGTGCAGATATTGGAGAATTGTTTGAAAGGGAAGAAGCAACCTTAGAATCATTCTCAGGTAAAAAAGTGGCAATTGATGCTTTCAACACCCTATATCAGTTCATTTCAATAATTAGGCAGCCAGATGGAACTCCTTTAAAGGATTCTGAGGGTAGAATCACATCTCATTTATCAGGAATTCTATATAGGGTTTCAAACATGGTTGAATATGGAATAAAACCAATTTTTGTTTTTGATGGCGAACCTCCTGAGTTTAAATTGGCTGAAATTGAGGAAAGAAGAGAAAGAAGAAAGGAGATGGAGGAGAAGTGGAAGATTGCACTTGAAGCTGGAGAGTATGCTAAAAAATATGCACAAGCTGCTTGCAGTGTAGACGAATACATAGTTGAGTCTTCAAAAAAGTTACTTAACCTTATGGGCATTCCTTACGTTCAAGCCCCCTCAGAAGGGGAGGCTCAGGCAGCTTACATGGTTATGAGAGGAGATGCTGAATATACTGGCAGTCAAGATTACGATTCATTACTCTTTGGAAGCCCGATGCTTGCAAGAAATCTGGCAATTACTGGAAAAAGAAAGCTGCCTGGAAAGAATGTCTATATCGACGTGAACCCAGAAATCATCGATTTAAAGAGGAACTTAAAAAAGCTGGGGTTAACGAGGGATCAGCTAATTGATATCGCCTTGCTTGTAGGAACCGATTATAACAAAGGCATCAAAGGTATTGGGGCAAAGAAAGCATATAAATACATTAAGACTTACGGAGATGTTTTCAAAGCTTTAAAAGCTTTAAAAGTTAAGGAAGACATTGAATTGCTTAGCAGAATAAGGAATTTCTACTTAAACCCGCCAGTTATTGATGATTACAAAATAAAATTTAGGGAGCCTGAAGAGGATAAAATAATTGAATTCCTTTGTGAAGAGCACGACTTTAGCAAATCGAGAGTTGAAAAGGCTGTTGAGAAGCTTAAATCAATTACCTCAAGCCAACTAACACTTGAAAGGTGGTTCTAATGAAAGAGCATGAGGCAAATATCAATCCAACA
>JAGGXN010000209.1 GCA_021163065.1 Archaeoglobaceae archaeon
AAACCCTCAACATCTCCATTACTTAGTTTTAGGATTTTCTCGTGCAACGAATTATCAATCTCCAAGCTTATTGATTCCATGATTAAATGTTATGCATTTACTTAAAACTTTGTTGTTATTTTCTTTCAAATCTTCTTCTAAAAGCGATGAAGAGTAAACCTAAGGTTACAGCACCAAGAATTCTAATTAGAATATCCAATATACCGTATGAGCTATCTGTAGACATTTGGAAAAAGATCTTTGTTACGTTTTCAACGTAATTTAAGTATGAATCGTGATTGTGTGAGAAGTATAACCAAGCAGAAACGCCAAGAAGTGTAGGAATCATTATAAAGATTATTGGCCTTCCAATTGATTCACCATAGCATGAAATTGTTGCATAGAAATAGTGTGCAACTTTTTCAATACTACTTGATCTTTCTCTAAGCATTCTCATTTCTTCTTTAAAGAGCGAAGATGATTCTACATAGTATTTGTTACCCTCAAAAGCTTTTCTTAGACTTTTGTATTCAAAAAAGAGATGTTCTTTTAGCTCATTTAACTTATTTTCTAGTTCATTTGGATCGTTTGTTCTAAAATCGCTAAATATATCTCCAATCTCTCTTTTAATTTCATTATTCCTTCCTATTCTTCTTATTATTCCCTCTACTGATTTTTCTGATTCTTCACATAAAATTACTTTAATAATTTTCTTAATCTTGTCTAATTTTGAACTCTCATTTGTAGGTACTTTACTAATAAGTTTGGAAATTGCTGCATCAAAAATGATAAGTTTCTCCTTCTTTTCAGGAATGTAAATAAGTTGAATGCCTTCAATGCGGGTTCCCAAAAATGAAAACTTTGATGGCTTGAAGTTGTAAATTATGACATCTTCTGGATCTAAAAAAGTAGTATCTTTAAAGATAACTATTCCTTCTCTTTCATCATCTTTAATTTTTATTCTTGTTTTTCCAATCGTTGCATCAAAGAAATTCGCAAGTTTAACACTAACATCTCTAAAAGTAAACAACTCGCTTATATTTACGTGTTTGAATTCTACGAGATCAAACTTAGCGCCATCAAACTTGGCATATTTTGTCCACATTCTTGAGAATTTTGCTCTAACGAGTCTTGGATTGCCAACAAATTTTGCTCCAACAAAGTGAGCTGTATTGAAGTTTGTTGATTCAAAGTTGGCCTCTCCTTTAAAAGTTGTATTTCCAAAATCCGATGAACCTTTGAATATTGCTCCTAAAAAATTAGCTTCATTAAATTCGGCTCCGCTAAAATTCGCATCGCCTGAGAACTCCGCATCGCTAAAATAAGCTTTTTTAAGGAAAGTTGCATTAGTAAAATCGATCTTTCCATCAATTTTAGCACCAATAAAACTGACTTCCTCTTTAAATTCGGAATTAGAAAAATTGATTTCTCCGTTAAATTTAGCGCCATCAAATTTGACACCACTTTTAAAATGCGCACTAAATGTAACATCCTTAAAAGTAGTTTCAATAAAATCAATGCCATCTCTAGAATTTTCTTTTCCAAAATCAGCGGAAAAATGAACATGTTTAAGAGTTGCCCCAACAAATTTGGCAGATTCAAACATTACGTTGTTAAAATATATGTTGGTTAGTGTTGCGTGTCTGAAATCAACTGATTTAAAAGTTGTCAAATCAAAAAAGTTGGAGAATTCGATATGAGCACCATTAAAATTAGCTTGTCCAAACTCTACTCTTTTAAAATTAACCCCACTAAAAGTTGATCCTGAAAAATCGGCTTTATCAAATTTTACTTTGACAAAATCCGTGTCTAGAAACTCTGCTTCTTGTAATTCAGCTTTTTTAAATTCAACATTTTCAAACTTGGTATTTTTAAAATTACAACACTCAAAAACAACCTTTTCGTTGAATGTAACTCCTTCAAAATTGGTGTTGTTAAACCTGCAATTTTTAAAAGAAATTTCATCATTCGTAGTTCTATTGTCAAATACATTAGCAAAGTTTACGTTATTTATATTGCAACCAATAAAAATACATTTTCCACTCTCCCAACACTCTCTAAACTCATAATCCGAGTTGAAGGTATTTCTAATTTCATTATTATTCATACAAACTAATACTTCTTGATATTTATAAAGCTAACTAAATAACTAAAAATAAACTTTTGAAATTAAAAATTCGGCATTTTAATTTGTGTCAAACCTGAGCAAGCTATAAATAACTCCCTTAGAATTTATTTGCTATGATAACAAGAAGAGATTTTCTAAAGATTGCAACGATTACTGCTGCAGCAACTACCGGCTTAAAATTTCAAGGCGACAACATTGTAGATGCAATAACTCAGGCAACAACTAACGTTAAATTCGTTCCAAGCATTTGCGCACTATGTCCGGCAGCGTGTAACATCTTAGTCGAGGTTAGAGACGGCAAAATCCATAGAATACATGGGACACCTGGACATCCAATAAACAATGGAAAGATTTGCGCTAGAGGCAACGCTGGTGTGCAAAGAGTGTATAATCCTGACAGACTGAAAAAACCGTTGATAAGAACTGGTAAAAAGGGTGAATGGGAATTTAGAGAAGCAAGCTGGGAGGAGGCAATCTCAATAATTGCGAACAAGATTAAGGAATACTACGCTATTGGACATCCTGAATACATAGGCGTTATTGGTGGCTGGTTGCCATGCAGTTATTACAAGCCATTTTTCAAGGCATTTTTAGCAGCATTAGGTACTCCAAATGGGGCTGGCGTCCCACCAGCATTATGCTTTCTTGCTAAAAAACTTGGGTGGGTTACTGCTTACGGATTTGGAGAGCATCCAGAAATACTTACTGACTATGAAAACGCAAGGTACGTCATTTTCCTTAGAAGAAACGTTGGAGGAAGCATCAGCATTGTCCATGGATGGAGATTAGGGCAAAGCAGAAAGAACTTCAAGATGGTTGTTTTAGACCCAAG
>JAGGXN010000205.1 GCA_021163065.1 Archaeoglobaceae archaeon
AAATTCCAGCTGGTGAAGACGAGATGTAAGTAACGTTATTGTCCAGTTCGTCTTTTACAAAAACATTTTCAGCTTTGGTTGAGCCTATGTTTTCGATTACTATAGTGTAGTTTAATAGCTTGCCTACATATACTGGATCGGGATTATCTATTTTTGTTATTGCAATTTTTGGTTCATTAACTGTTGTTTGCTCTGTATCTTCAGCATACTTAATTCCATTTAATGAAACATTAACGTAATCGCTTAGTACAGTTCCATTTGCTACATCTTTAACTTTAACATTCAGGGTTATAATTTTGGATTCTGAAACATTCAATTGGATATTCCAAACTACAGTGTTATTACTGCTGTAATAGCTTCCAGGTGGATCGGAAGAAATGTAGGTAACATTAGGATCTAAAACATCTTTTACTACAACACTTGCATTAGCGTAGCCAGTGTTTGTTACATTTATTGTATAACTTAGGTTTGCATTCGGAGCCACTGGATCTAGACTATCAGATTTTTCAATTGAAAAATCTGCTCCTAAGACTGTTGTGTTTTGCCAAGCGTCATTTAATATATCTCCATCGCTGTATATTGCCACGTGATTTCTTAGAATGGTGCCATTAGGAACATCTTTGATACTAACGTTTAGTTTTATTATCTTAGATTCTAAGGGGTTTAAATTTAAAAACCAAATAACGGTGTGGTTTGAAGCATGATATGCTCCGGAGTGCGAAGAAGAAATGTATGTAGTATTTTTATCTAGAAAATCTTTAATAACAACGTTCAATTGCGTATTTCCTCTGTTTGACACGTTTATTGTGTATCTTAATACATCATTGATTTTTACCGGATCTGGATTGTCAATTTTTACAACATCAACCTTAACTTGGGTCTTGATTGTTGTACCAAACTCAGAAGTGCCTTTGCCATTTAATGTTGTTGTTGCGCTGATTAAGGACTGTGAGTCAATACCTTTGCCGCTAACGTCAATATAACCGTTAAAGTTTCCGTTGCTATCGGCTATCAAACTTCCTAGGTAAATCCACCCTTCTCCGTAATTTTTGCCATTGTAATTGTTGCCAACTAGATTGTCTCCATTTATGGAGTTTTTAACCAAGAATATCTCTACAATCGCATTTGCAAAACCAGAACTACCATTATTGGCAGATTCATCGTTAATAAATCCTTTGACATACAGCTGATTTCCAATTAGCTTTGCTGTGGTTATCAGAGGGTAATCTACGCCGTAATTTGCCTTATCAGAATTTAATACCCCATCGTTTGGCGTAACACCATCATTTCCTAAATCGATTCCTAAGCCGTAATTGTTGTAGATCGAATTTTTACTAAAAGTGTTGTTTTTAGAATTCGAATTTACAACGTTTATTCCTACACCATTTCCAAAAATTTCGTTGTTTTCAATTAAATTTCCAGAACTGCCTCCATCCAAAGCAATTCCATAAACTGGACCG
Source organism: Archaeoglobaceae archaeon (assembly GCA_021163065.1). Taxonomy (GTDB): domain Archaea; phylum Halobacteriota; class Archaeoglobi; order Archaeoglobales; family Archaeoglobaceae; genus B5-G16. The sequence continues at coordinate 1,461 of JAGGXN010000205.1, forward strand.
CTTGTATCGTAATTGTTTTTAATAACGTTGTTTCTAATTGTATTATCGTTAGCATAGCACAAACCAATTCCTGAATCGTAGTTGACGGTAGCGTCCCAGAATCCACCATTGTTTTCAACGATGTTATCTTCAATTGTGTTGTGTTTAGCTGCATTTCCTTGGTTTGCTGAAATTAAGATTCCAGAAACCGAATTGTTATATGCGTGGTTGTTTTTAATTTCATTGTAGTCACAAAAATAGCCAATCCAAATCCCAGCCCAGCCGTTATTGTAGACTTCATTACTGTCAATTACGTTGTGGTCACTATCGTAATACAATCCAATTCCCGTATACTTGTTGTTATAAGCCTTACAATTCTTAACCGTGTTGTATTCATTGTGACTGCCACTCGTCCAGTAAAAGTAAATTCCGTAGTCATTATCATGAGCCTCGATCGCCTCTATTGTGTTGTATTTGGCATTCCAGTAGAGTTCTATTCCGACATGACATTTACAAATTTCTAAATTTTTAAATAGGCTGTTTGTTATTCCACTAAGTCTTATTCCTCTTATTCCTCCATTATTTGCAGTGTCTATATTGCCTATTATCTTTATGTTTTCCATTGTAACATTATCACCCTTAGCTAGAAAAATAAAGCAGTCCGTCAAATTGCCAATGCCCTCAATCGCTATTGTGCCCCTAGGTTTCAAATTCCAGTCTAAAATTGTGCCATTTAAATGTGTTGAGTCATCAACAACGTATGCAGGATGATAAGAAAGTGATGCGTTTACAACTATTTTATTGGATTGCATGTTAAATATAAAATAACTCCTGTCTGAACCACTTATAGCTCTCGCATTCTCCAAAAACTGCCTTAGAGTCCCCTGAGCAAAAGCATCTTTGACATTAACAACAACGTTGAAGCTAAAGCCAAAATCTATTGATTCTCCATTGTAATTTGAAATGTCGATTTTAGTCCAATGCTCATAAACACCATTAGAAAAATCATCGCTAACGTTAACATCTTGTCCACCAAATTTTTTGACAATGCTCCATGAACCTTTGTATTCAGCTTGATACGTTTGTTCAGCCCAGATATCATTTTGATCATAGCCTGAATTCAAACTTTTTGTCGTTCCAACAGTCTTTGAGTCAATAACAACAAAATAGACACCATCGAAGTATCTTGAAAAGTTGTAGTATCCATTAGAATCTGTTGTTGTGCTATCTATTTGCGAATCACCGCTATCTAAAGCTCCATCTCCATCATCTTTGAAAAGGTAAACATGAACGTTTTCAATGCCAGTATCTTCTCCATTGTTAATGCCTAAAGGATAAAAATCCTCGTAAACGTAACCTTTGATTTCTACTTTTTCTGCATTGTTGTTAATTCCAGCGCTGCTTATGCGTTCGTTTCCATTGCAACTTCCGTCATCACTGTCTATGGTTATTGGCCCAGCAGCAGTATCACTTGTAGAAGCCTCCCAGTCATCGCCATTGTTATTATCAATGCCATTTGGGGTTAGAGCTATGCTCTGTCCACTATTTGGATTTGCATTTACATTATTCTGCCAGAAATTGGCTGGTAAAGCACTTTGATTGTTTATAGCAGCATCACTTCCGTAAGCAACGTAGTCGACTATTTTGTTTTCGGAATCGAATAACCAAATATCATCACCGTTATCGTTAAGCTTGACACCTTTTCCAACATAAAACTGTGCCTTCGCATTTATAGCGTTTTTCAGATTGTAAGGATCATTTGAATTTCCTATCCAGATTACGACGTAGTCTCCAGCATTAAATATGCTGTTTTGGGGAAATGTAAAGGAAAAACCTCCAGTACCATCAGTGTCATCATCAACAACGTTGCCATCTGCTATAGTCCATCCAGAAATGTTTACGCTATCATTAAAATACAATTCAATGAATTCATCGTTTATTGTTGCATTCGCCAAACCACCACACGTTTGTTTGTATAAAATTTCGTTAATTACAACTTTCCCAGCATAAGGAGAAGCGTCAAGGGCTGAAACGATGTTTGTGGAAAAGAAAAGTAGAAGCATAAACAAGACGATATGTTTGTTTGTGAAACACATATTTGCTATACTGCATTATCATATTTTGGTTTTTCTATAATTCCCTTGTTCATGCTAAACAAATTTTGATTAGTAAATTGTCGAATGTGATGTAGCGGAAGATATATATATATATCGATAAAACAAATATTTAAAAATGAATGACTATGATATAGTTGACAAAATTTTGGAATGTTTAAAGGATTGCAAAAAACATAAAATTGGAGAAGTTCAAGATAGAGTTTGTTTTGATGAATTCAAATTCAAAAAGTTGGTTGAGCTGCTAGATCGCATGGGGCTTATCAATGTAGAGGGTGATGAAGTTGTAATCACAAAAATTGGCTTAGACTATCTAAATTTACCAGAAGTACCATAAAAAACTTCATGATACGTTTGCAAAATTGCTTGCTAAAAATTAATAAGCTTGAAGAAAAATTGTTTTATGGAATTTTTAAAAGAATGCTGAGTATTTTGAAAAAAAGCAATTGAAGCTTTGAAGGAAAAACCAAGATTTGTTTTGTTTTTTACAGAACAAGCATTGCAGCTGTATATAAAATACATTTTGGCAAAAACTATGGATGATTACCCTAAAACTCACAATTCAAGAGTACTATTCCAAATTCTATCTCAATTTGATTCAAAGGCCGTAGAATTTTATGATGAACATTCTGATGTTCTCGATTTAATTGAGGAATCTTACATAACTGCAAGGTATATTGGTAAAGAATAT
>JAGGXN010000154.1 GCA_021163065.1 Archaeoglobaceae archaeon
ATAAATTAGGAAAGAAAATCAAAAAGTTAAGAACGGGTCTTGGCTTGTCTCAAGACGAACTTGCCCGTAAAACCGATGTACCTTATACAACTTTAACCAAGATTGAGACAGGCGTTATTAAAAAGCCTTCTGTGTATGTAGTGGCGAAAATTGCAAAAGCATTAAATATAACATTGGATGATTTAATAAGTTGAAAATAATATGGATATAAAAATTATTACAAAATATCAAATTGAAAAGAGAAAATACTGGATTGATGAAATCCGTAAGCTCAGCGGAAATTTTGGAGATGATTCTGATAGAGTTGAGGAAGAAGTTGTTTCTGAAATTAAAGAGGACGGAGAGAAAGCACTTATAGGTCATTTACGACTTTGTGGTGCAATACCAGAGGACTACAACCATGATAGTAGCGAGGAGAAATTATACTCCAAATATACAGACATAATAATCTCACAAGCATTTAATAATATAGGTATCACTAGCATTGTGTTAAAGGAGAGAGCTGATGCTGCTGATGTAGAGTGCGTAACTGACTCATACAGTTTTGTTGCAGACGCTAAAGCGTTTAGATTAAGTCGCACTGCAAAAAATCAAAAAGATTTTAAAGTGCAAGCTATGGATAATTGGAAAAAGGGAAAGCCTTACGCTATGATAGTCTCGCCAGTTTATCAACTTCCTTCCCGAACAAGCCAAATTTATTCTCAGGCGGCATCAAGATCGGTGTTAGTTTTCAGTTATACCCATCTTTCGGTACTTGTACGTTATTGTGGGCTTGTCGGATCAAGAAAAGCAATATCTTTATTACACAGAATATTCCAGACTTTAGATGCTCTTAATCCGTCGAAAAATGCAAATGATTATTGGTTAGCTATAAATCAGACAATATTAAATTTTGATTCAAGAATTAGATCTATTTGGTTGGAAGAAAAACAAGCAACTATTGAGTCAATTTTCTTAGCTAAACAAGAGGCTCTTAACTTTTTAGCTAGAGAGCGAGAACGAATTATGAAACTCTCAAGGGAGGAAGCCATTAAAGAAGTGTTGAAAGCAAGTAAGCTTGATAAAAAAATTAAGGCGGTTAGATCTGTTAGCGAAAATGGTATTCTTTCAATAAATTAATAAAAAGATATGAATATGAAATGGAAATTAAACAATGTATATAAAGCTGATTCTATTGAGGCGGTAAAGCATATTCCTGACGACTATATTCATTTGATCTTAAGCGATATTCCTTATGGAATCGGTGCTGATGAATGGGATGTGTTGCACAATAATACGAATTCGGCATATTTAGGAACAAGTCCCGCCCAAGAGAAAGCTGGAGCAGTTTTTAAACGACGAGGAAAACCAATAAATGGTTGGTCTAAAGAAGATCGGGAAATTCCTAAGCAATATTATGAGTGGTGTTCTTTGTGGACTAAAGATTGGTTTAGAATACTTAAACCCGGAGGATCAGCTATCATTTTTGCTGGGAGGAGATATGCTCATAGATGTGTAGCAGCATTAGAAGACGCGGGGTTTGTATTTAAAGACATGCTTGCTTGGTTAAAAGAGCAAGCTCCTCACAGAGCACAAAGACTTAGTGTTGTATATCAGCGAAGAAATGATCTTGATTCTGCAAAAAAATGGGAAGGGTGGAGAGTTGGAAATTTAAAACCCACATTTGAACCAATTCTATGGTTTTTGAAACCTTATAAACTAGGGGGTACAATAGCGGATAATGTTTTAGAGCATGGGGTTGGAGCATACAATGAAAAAGGATTTCTGAAATATACACCTACTCCTGGAAATGTATTAAAGTCGAAATTTTCTTATAAAGAGTCTGGATTGCATCCTACACAAAAACCAATATCTTTAATGAAAGCATTGATAGAATTAACAACAACGAAAGGACAAATTGTTTTAGATCCATTTTGTGGAAGTGGATCTACATTGATCGCTGCAAGGGACCTTAACAGAAAATTTTTAGGTTTTGATATTTCTGAGGAATATGTGAACATATCAAAAAAGAGATTGAAAGCCCCCAAGCAAGCTGAATTATTAGAATAGTTAATTACTATGATTAACGAACAACAATTACAAATATGGGCTAAAGCTCCAAGTCCCACAGAAATGGAGCGAATTAAACATACAAGGCAAATTATTGAAAATGCCTTAAGAAAATATTTACCAATAGAGGATATAAAAAGAAGATATGAAATTACTTCTTTTCAATTTCCGGAAATTTACTTACAAGGCTCTTATGCAAATAGTACTAATGTTAGGTTTGATAGTGACGTTGATATTGTGGTACAGCTAAACAGTGTTTTTTGGTCCGACAAGACACAATTGTCAGATACTGAAAAACTATTATACGAATTGTCTTTTTCTAACAGCAAATACAAGTTTATCCAATTTAAACAAGATGTTTTTGAGGCTTTAGTAAAAGCCTTTGGATCATCAGATGTAACTTACTCAGCAAAATGTCTAAAAGTCAAGAAAAATACAAATAGAGTTAATGCTGACGTTGTCCCCTGTTTTCAGTATAGAGTTTATAAAAGATTTATTTCTTATAATAATCAGTATTTTATTGAGGGGATGAAATTTTTAAACACAGAGAATTTAACGGAGATTATAAATTTTCCTAAAAAACACCTAGAAAATTGTAAATCAAAAAATGTTGATACTGATGGAAAGTTTAAATCAATGATTCGTATATTCAAAAACATGAGAAATAATCTTATTGATAAGGGGGTAATAAACGATAAGATTGCACCTTCGTATTTTATAGAAAACATGTTGTATAACTGCACAAGCCCTTGTTTTGATGGAACACTTAGTGAATGCATGATAAAAACTTTACAGTTTCTATTCGACGCCTTGAAATCTGGAAGAATTTCTGGATTTATTTGTGCTAATGAACAAGATTCTTTGTTTGGACCTAAAACATGGAATGTTGTTAGCGCTCAAACATTTATTCTTGCAATAGCAGATTATTATTTGAATGATAACTAATCATGAAAAACTATAAACAATTTATCACCTTTATTGTATTTTTTACGGCAGGATTCTACTGGATAAACGGTATTATTAAAATCCCTGTTTTGTCAAGTGGTTTAATCAGTATAATTATTTTTTTGTTGTTCCTTTTGTGGGATAAATATCTTTGGAAAGTTAAAAGGTTTCCGATTCCATTAATAGGAGAATTGATGGGATTTTACAATTACCCAAATTTATCAGGGGAATGGGAAGCGATTTATAGAAGCTCGTATAAATCTGGTCTTGGCGAAGATAATAAGAAAGAAGGAAAGGGTTTAATC
>JAGGXN010000063.1 GCA_021163065.1 Archaeoglobaceae archaeon
CAGAGGCGTCAAGTACCTATACTCATATCCAACTTGCTACGAACTCACTGGAATCAATTCGCAATAACTGGCTATAAACCAAATTATCAAATTAGGTTAGAGGAAAAAGCGAACAAGTTCAAAGCTCAAAGGCTATCAGATTACAAAAAGATTAAATGAGATAGCAGGTTCATAAAGTATTTTAGGGAAGCTCTAACATGATAGGAAAGCTACTCTGCAAGCTTGGTTTCCATGACTTCAAGCCAACAAAACAGCCATACACATATGTTTGCAGGAAATATGCTTGATAACAAGCTTTCTACACTTTAAAGCTTTAGGAAGTTTAATTTTGTCTGTAAAGGAGCTTCAATTCCCTTTATGAGCTTTTCGATGAACAGAATTGTTTGATAGTATTCAGAAAAACTGTATTTCTTTTTTATTGAGTCCAAAATAAATAATTATGTCGTTAAGATTGCACGAGTATGAACACCATTCAGAAAAACGCAATAAACGACGTTTTGTTGTCTTTAATATACCCCAATCTTTGTTATTTAATCCAATTCCAGCTAAGATGCTCTCAATGTTGTTTAAACTCCAAGAAATGGACGTGCCGAGGGGGGGATTCGAACCCCCGACCTCCTGATTATGAGTCAGGCGCCCCAACCAGCTAGGCTACCTCGGCTTTTTTAGTTACTATCTTCAAATGTATTAAAAATTTTTGGAGATTTTGTTAAGACAGCTAATATAACATTATCTAAATCTACGTGTATTAAATAAATAACTGAATGGAAAAAAATTTATATAGTTCTTAGTATAACTAAAAAAGCTAATAGAGGTGTGGCTTATGGTAGAGGAATTAAGCGATAAGGAAGAAAGAATTGTAAAATTACTGTCAGAAACAGGGTTAAATAGGAATATCGCTAAAGTTGTAGTTTTTCTCTCAAAAGTAGGTGAGGCTATATCAAGAGATATTGAAAGGGCTGCAAATTTAAGGCAGCCTGAGGTTAGCTTGGCTATGAAAGAGTTAAAAGACTGGGGATGGGTCAAAGAGAGAGAACTCAAGAAGAAAGGCAAGGGTAGGCCATTAAAAAGTTATAAACTCACTCTAGATTTAAAAGAAATAGTCTCCGAGCTTGTTAACAAGAAAAGGGAAGAAATAAAGAGAATTGAAAAGGACTTACTTGAACTTGAAAAGCTTGTCGGTTTAAAGTAAATCTTAAATTTATGTATCTCGATACAAAAATAGGAAGAGTATTTGCTAGGCTATACGTTGAAGATATAACTATAATTTGCCATGGCTTGCCTTACGAGCCAAAATCCGTTGTTGAAAAAGGATATGACAATTTAGCAAATTATTTAGCAAAAAAAGGAATTAACTCGATAATATTCGATTTTTCTGGAACTGGATTGAGTAATGGAGAATTTGGAATCTCAAATTGGGTTGAAGATTTAATGGAGATTGTAAATAAATTCGAAAGAGTAAAATTAATTGGATTTAGCATGGGGGGAGTTATTGCCACTTACACAGCAGCAAATTCAAAAAATGTTGAAGCATTAATTATAGTTTCATCTCCATGTTGTAGTAAAACCTTTAAAAAAGATATTTTAAAAATGATTTATTCAAATGCTAAAACAAAAGGTGTTTTAAGAGGAATTGGAGATTATGACGAATTTGCTAACAAATTCAAATCAGAAATGAACAAATTTGAGCCGGTAAAGTGGATTGGTAATATAAATATCCCAATTTTTATTGTTCATGGTACGGCAGATGAAATTGTAGGTTATGAGGATGCAGAAATTCTATTTAAGGCTGCTAAAAAGCCAAAAAAGTTGTTAAAAGTAAAAAATGGCAATCATTTTTTGAGACGAGAAAAGAAAGTAATTGATAAAATAATCAACTGGCTAACACAAGACATTAAAAAAATTGATTATTCAATTGAAGAGATACTGATATAACTAAGCCAATTTGTCTAAAATGCTTTTTATCTCCTCAAACACTCCATTTATATCTTTAGTCCCATCAACATTGTAAAGTATTCCCTTCTTCTGGTAATATTCAATCAAAGGCTCTGTTTGTTCCCTATACACCCTCAACCTTTCTCTAACCGTTTCTTCCTTGTCATCATCCCTCTGATACAACTCCCCACCACACTTATCACACTTGTTAGGCTCCTTTGGTGGTGAGTATATCAAATGATAGATTGCACCACAATTTTTGCATGTTCTTCTATTTACAATCCTCTTAACAATTTCCTCTTCCGGAACTTGAATATTTATCACAGCATCTATCTTCTTGCCAATCTCATCTAAGATTTTGTCCAAAGCCTCTGCCTGAGCTATGGTTCTCGGAAATCCGTCTAAAATAAATCCTCTATCACAATCAGACTGTTTCAATCTTTCCTTAACAATTCCAATAACTATTTCGTCAGGAACCAATTCACCTTTATCCATATACTCCTTAGCCTTCTTACCCAATTCCGTTCCCTGTTTAACGGCTTCTCTCAGCATATCTCCAGTTGAAATTTGTGGAATTTTGTATTTTTCAACAATAAGCTTCGCTTGTGTTCCCTTACCCGCTCCCGGACCACCAAGCAAAATTAAGTTCATAAATTAATATTGAAAAGCCAAGTTTTAAGCTTTTTCATTTTTTATCGGTTTGATTCCATAACTTTAATTTTTTATCATGTCAGAAAACTTTATATTGCTATTGTGTGACACAGTAACAATGTCGATAATTGGTAAAAAAATAAGGATAGAAAGAATAGTAAACAGGCAGAGTGGGAATACAGTAATAGTTCCTATGGATCACGGCGTATCCATGGGTCCAATTGAAGGATTAAAAGATATGCCGAAGATTATCAATGCTGTTGCTGAAGGTGGGGCGAATGCTGTTGTCATACATAAAGGAATCGTGCCGTTTGGTCATAGGGGGTATGGAAAAGATGTAGGATTAATAGTACATTTGAGTGGCTCAACATCTTTAAGTCCCGACCCCAACGAGAAGGTTTTAGTTTGCAGCGTTGAGGAGGCAATAAAACTTGGAGCTGATGCTGTAAGCGTTCACATTAATGTAGGAAGCAAAACTGAGGCAAAGCAGTTTAGGATACTTGGCGAGATAAGCAAAGAATGCATGGAATGGGGAATGCCATTACTTGCAATGATGTACCCAAGAGGTGATGGAATTGACCAGTTTAGCGAGAAGGCCGTTTCTTTGGCTGCTAGAGTAGGAGCAGAGTTAGGAGCAGATATCGTTAAAACGAATTTTACTGGTGATGTTGAATCGTTTAAGAGAGTCACAGAAGGTTGCCCGATTCCTGTAGTTGTTGCTGGTGGCCCAAAGATGGGAAGTGAGGAGGAGATTTTAAAGATGGTTGAAATGGCAATGGAAACTAATGCAAGAGGTGTTGCAATTGGCAGAAACGTGTTTCAAGCAGCAAACCCTACAAAGATGACTAGGGCAATTTCCATGATAGTGCATGAAAATGCAAGCTCAAGGGAGGCGTTAGAGTATCTTATGAGCTAAATTTACAATCTCTATCTAGATAATCTCAATCTTAGTGGAATCTTTTTTCTTTCGATTTTAACATTGAAATTTTTAATCGCCTTAAACACATCTTGATCGTTTATGTTATACATATTCTTGTTGTTTATACCAACTAAGGTTAAGCCAACCAATAGCATAAGCGTTGTGGGCATCACTTCCTGCCATTATAGGTTTTTTATTTTTTGCAAAGTAATTGGCCAGAAAATTAAGATAGCTCTTAGCGTTAAAAACTTCGATAGCATCTACATATTCAAATACATATTCAAAGTACTTTAACCCCATAACCCCATGTCTATAAAACTCAAATGGATGAGCCAATACTGTAAACCCACCCAATTCTCTTGCTATCTCGATTGTTTCAATCATTTTCATCCCCATGTCTATCTCCTTTCGTATTCCATAAACTAACAAATGTCCATTTTTTGTGGAAACTTCTATTCCTGGAGTAACTTTAATATGCAAATGTTCTTCATTTACAATCTCGATCGCCTCAAAAGAGCCATTTAACGTGTCATGATCTGTTATTGAAATGATGTCTATCTTTTTTCTGACTGCTTCACTTAATATTTTTCTAACACTGTGTTTACCATCATCTATGCCTAGAATGAATGTAAGGCTCATACTTAAGCATTGTATAAATATTAAAGAATATTATTTAATTTTTACATAAAAATTGATCAATCTATGGTTGCCCTCCTTAAGAACCACACTTCCATTTTTATGCACTTCGTTGCATCACAATCGATTTCCAAGCAACCAAAGCACGGCGGTAGTCCAGCTAAATCTTCCATTTTTTCCATTATTGCCATTAAGTTGAGTTCTTTTTCCTCCTCTTCCTCTTCTGCTCCAGCAGGAATTATTTTAAAAGTTTTTACACCATCTACAACAACTTCAACCCTTTTTATCAACCCCTCTTTCTCAAGTTTTCGTAAAATTCGAGAGCACTTACTACTATCTATTTTTAACTCTTTCCACAAATCTTTTTGTAAAACAGATCCTTTTTGCTCAAGTATTTGCAAAATCTCCTCTCTCGTATCCATCTAAGATTAAACCTCGTACGGCTGAATCAGAATTACGTTGTTCCCTCTTAATACAATATCTCCCAAATTTCTGAGTTTTTCTCCATTTTTGTATTCCATTGCATTGCTTAAGAATAGGTTCATGTAATCATCTACACCTTCCAGCTTACCTACTAGATCGTTTTCCTCTCCTTTCATTTCAACCCTGATCGTTTTGCCAATTAAAGACTTCACCATCTGATTTGGAAGCATTCCTATCACCTTCTTCGCTATACCATATCTTTCAAAACTATTTTAGGGTTATGGTGTTTACCATCCATTTGCCAATTTAAGATAGGTAAACAATTAGCAAAAACCGTATATATATCTTTCTCAATTTTACTTTCTAATGATCGTTGTTACGGGTGGTGCTGGTTTTATTGGAAGCTATATTGTTGATAAACTGATTTTAATGGATTATGAAGTTGCCGTTTACGATAATTTATCATCTGGAAATTTAGAATATGTAAACGATAAAGCCAAGTTTTTCAAAGTGGATTTGACAGAAGGTAATCTTAATCTTAAGGATGTCGAGGAAGTCTGGCACATTGCTGCAAATCCAGACGTTAGAGTTGGCTTGGAAAAGCCCGATGAGATTTATAGAAATAACGTTTTAGCAACTTACAACGTCTTAGAGGCAATGAGAAAACACGATGTGGAAAGGATAATCTTTACATCAACCTCAACTGTCTATGGGGAGGCAAAAACGATCCCTACACCTGAAGAACATCCAATGCACCCAATATCCCTGTATGGAGCATCAAAATTGGCTTGTGAAGCATTAATTGAATCTTATTGCCATACTTTTGGAATTAAAAGCTGGATCTATAGGTTTGCAAACGTTATTGGAAAAAGAAGCAATCATGGTGTAATTTTTGATTTTATAATGAAATTGAGGAAAAATCCAAATGAATTAGAAATTTTAGGAGATGGTGAGCAGAATAAATCATACATTTATATCTCAGATTGCATAGATGCTATGTTTTACGGCTTAAAGGCTAAAAACAATGTAAATATATTCAACATTGGAAGTGAAGATCAGATCAAAGTAAAGAAAATTGCAGAGATAGTTTGTGAGGAGATGGGATTAAAACCCAAATTTAGATTTACAGGAGGGAAGAGAGGTTGGAAGGGGGACGTTCCACTAATGCTGCTTTCGATTGAGAAGATAAAATCTCTTGGATGGAAGCCAAAGTACAATTCGGAAGAAGCTGTTAGATTGGCCGTTAAAGACTTAATTCAAGATTTGGCGAATGATACACGTCATCCTTAGAATTTCAAAAAAGCTCGTTTTACTGTTTAAACAAAAGAGAACTCTGCTTTATGCAGGAGTATATATATATTCTGCTTATGGACAATTGCAACAATTCTATTTCATTTCATTGAAGGAGTCTCCTTAATTGACTCTCTCTACTGGGCAGTAACGACTACAACGACTGTAGGTTATGGAG
>JAGGXN010000134.1 GCA_021163065.1 Archaeoglobaceae archaeon
GGATTGTTAATTGGACTATTTCCATAATTTTTTAATTTTTTCAAAAAAACTTAATTTTCCCAAAAAAGTTATTTAGCTTAAAAAATATCTAAAACTGGTGATTAAATGAAATTAAAAATAGCAATATTGCTGGCATTTTTGTGCATTCTACCAGTTAACGCACAATACTTAGACAAAATAAACACACCCGATTACACACAGACTGATACAAGCTACGGCGGATTTGAAGGTGGTGGTGCAAACTACTGCTGTCCAGTTGCAGTAAGCAACTCGCTAATGTGGCTAGACGATAACGGGTTTGACAACATTGTCGATGACACTTCTGACAGAAAAAAGGATCAGCATGATTTGATTGACAAGCTGGGAAGGCATTACATGGATAGTATAGATGGTACAAGTGCATACGATCTGATTGCTGGCCTAAAGAAGTATCTCAATGAAAGGGGCTACGATGTCAATTTCTACGCTCAGGGATGGCGCGATGTCCCAGAATACTGTGTTAAGCTAAGCAATAATGTAGATCCATCATGGATCAAAAATGCCGTTAAAAAAAGCAATTCAGGGGTGCTTCTAAACGTTGGGTGGTACAAGTATTACGCTAACAATGATACATACGTAAGAAAGGGTGGTCACTGGGTTACTGTTGTTGGATACGGAATTAATGGAAGCAATTTATGTGAAGATTGCTTAATCATTCACGATCCCGCTCCAAGAGCTGGAGAAGACTTTCAAAATCAGTACATTACCCTTGAAAAAATAACATCGGGAAGAATAAGGCATCCAAATGAAAAAGATGCTACGTCATTTTACAAAATTGAAGGGATGGTTAATAAAAGAGATTACATCCCAATTGCCGATACGGTAGTTGAATTTGACATTGTAAGCATTCACGAGCTCGATTTTCTTGGAAAGTACGAGATGATACATGATGGAAAGTGGAAAGGCATACTTACGCTAAAACACAATCCAAGTTTTGATAACGACGCTATTTGCGACAACATCAAAGGCTCATACAAAGCGTCATGGAATTGTAAAAGTTATGAAGTGTACGGCAGGACTTTAAAAACCACGTTAGGAGACAACTTTTGCAATTTGTACAATATAGAGTCAACTGATTGCAATTTAGATGTAACATTAAACTGCAATCGTTTTGATGACAGAAACGCATCAAACAAGATACAGTTTTACATAGAATTTCCAGAAAGGCAGAGATTTGATGGATACCTGTTCACTTGGACAAAAGATGCTATGGCTGGAATTACTTGGTGGCATAAGAAACCTTTCGGATTCTATGCTACTAAAAAGATGCCGGATTTGATTGTTAAAGATTTAGAGGTTAATGGATCCTACGTTGAATTTAAAGTTGCGAATGTTGGAAAAGATGTTGCAAACGCATCAAAGGTTTACGTTTATGTTGATGGCAGACTTATCGATACAAAGGCAATTGGTGAAATCGCTCCCAACAGTTACGTTGTTGAAAGATTTGAATGCTTAGGTAAGCACGTTTATACAGTAAAAGCTGATGGTGGCAAAGAAGTGGATGAGATAAATGAAGGGAATAACTATAAATCCAAGATTTTGGGTGTTAGCAATTTACCCTTGATAAACCCAATACATTCAAGTATTTACTTCACCTCAGCCAAAGAAAACCCAGGATCAATTTACGAATACAACAATTTAACAAAGAAGGAGAAGAAGATATTTACAAGAGAGCGAGGACAAATTTATAGCTTCGCATTCCATCCAGAAATTCCTGAAAAGCTGTATTTTGTGAATGCAAATGATAACAAAATATACTTAACATTGTACACAAACAACCGCTGGTATCCAGAGCAGGTTGTCTTTAGCCATAGCACTTACGTTAGAGATATAGCGTTCAAATTCGACGATCCAAACGATCCCTCAACCTTGCATCTCTACTTCAGCGAGGCTTGTGGAGCTTGCGGGAATGGGAAGATATACAAGATTGAGAACAATCAAGCCAAGCTTTATTACGAAGTAAAACTTTCAGATGTTGATGGATTTTGGGCAGGTGACTTTGCTTTTGATGAAGAAGGTAATCTATACTTGAGCTCTGGGAATAGGGTTCCTGCAAGCATTTACAAAGTTGTCAATGGAGTGCCTACTAAAATTTACACAGCCAATGATCCTATAGATGGTTTCGTTGTTAAAGACAATGTAATATACTATGCAAATCATAGAGACAAGATATACAAGCTGGATTTGAGTAATATGCAAAGGAGTGTTGTTTATTCCAATTCAAGCAAGACTTGGATTTCTGACGTTACTCTTAGAAGTAAAGGTCCTACAACTGTTACCATTTCCCTGCCGGATTTGATGATTGAAGATGCAAATCGAAGTTATGATGCGAAGAAAAAGATTACCACGTTTACATATCGCATAAAGAACGTTGGCAGCAGTAAAGCTGCTCAGAGTGTAACGTACATCTACAAAGTCGGAATGGGTGGAAAGTTGAGCTTGATAAAAACAGATATGGTTCCCTCTTTAAACGCTGGAGAGATAAAAACAAGGGTAGTATCTTACAATGAAGATGTTAGCTATGCGGACATAAAAATTTGCGCTGATGGGAACAATAAAATTGCCGAGAGTAATGAAACCAACAACTGCTATACAATTTACCACCTTTACTAATTTTTTAGTTTTCGAAAGTGTAAATAGTAAAAAAATAAAAATAATAAAGTAAAAAATAAAGTACGTAGACATGAGAGTAGAGTTGCTAATGCTCGCACTCACGTTTCTCTTAGCGTTTCAAGTTTGTTCCGCTTCAAGTCTGCAAATAAAAAGCTGGGCCATTCAGTTGCAGGATGCTGATCCAGATTTGATAGCAAGTCCAACTTTAGTTTGATCGTCATGGATTACTCAAGAGACGGGAGTGAAGATGAAAGATACACAAAAGAGGAAATTCAGAAAATCAAGGATGCTGGAATTGTTCCAATAGCCTACATAAGCATTGGTGAAGCTGAAGACTACCGATTTTATTGGAAAGATGAATGGTTTTACAACAAACCAGAGTGGTTGGGCAAGGAAAATCCAGAATGGGAAGGGAACTATGCTGTCAAAGACTGGCACGAAGAATGGAAAAGAATTGTTTTTCAATATTTAGACAAAATCATCGAGCAAGGCTTTTGTGGAGTTTACCTCGACAGAGTTGATGCATTTGAAAGCTATAATGAATCTGAGAAAAAGATGGCAATTAAAATGATAGACTTTATAGTGGAGATTTCAAATTACTGCAGGAACAAGACAAACAGCAGCTTTTACATCATACCGCAAAACGGTGAAAGATTACTCGATTACGATGATGGTAGGCTTTTAAACGTCATATCTGCCTGGGCAGTGGAGGATTTGTTTTACAACGGATTAAAAGAGAATCCTAAAGATGAAGTAACGGAAAGAATCTTCTACTTAGACAAAATACTAAAAGCTGGAAAACCAGTTTTATCTGTAGATTACATTGACGATGGTAGCAATTCAGAGGGAAATCTTAAAAGAATTAAAGACTACAGAAACAAAGCTTTGAAAATGGGATTAATGCCATACGCAGCTTTATACGATAGGGAGTTGGATGAATTGAACGTAATTGAAGGGTTGCAACCGTGAATTTTTCTTTAAAGTAAAGAGAATTGTTCGAAAACTTAAAAAAGCTGCTAAATAAATTCATATTTCTCATAATCCATATAGATTGGGCAATCCCAGCTTATTGAGTTATTATTTATGCTGCAATTAACATTTGTACTATGCAAAAGAATACCTAATCACCTGCTTTTAGAGGAAATTTTATCCTTTTTGCGACAAAAATTAATAATAATTCTATAGTCATTTAACTTAAACGCAGACAAGTTTCTTACAGAACTAAAGTATTAAATACGCTAAAAGCAGATGAAATTCAATGATCGATCAAACTACTTTGTTAAAAGAAACCATAGAAAAAGTTAATGAAGAGTTAAAGAAGTTAGAATCGATTACAGAATTAAGCGAGGTTATTGAAAAAATTAATGAGATCGAAAAAACAATAGATGACTTTAAAATTAAATTACTACAAATCCTCGCTGAAAAACTCGAATCTGAAGAAATTGACGATGAATTGAAAAAAGAATTGGACAGAATTTCAGAAGAATTATTAAAAAGTCCTGAAAAAGGGTTGTCACCTAAAGAAGCTATAAGAGAGTTGCTACTACCTTAATAGGCCCGCTCCCTCGGCTCTATTTTTAAAACCACTACTATTTTTTCTTTCCAATACACATCGTAAAATATTCTGTAACTTCCAAGTCTAAGCCGAAATCTCCTTACATTTTTCCTCTTCTCACCTTTAATAGCTTTTATATCAAACTCCTTAGAAGGAACTGGGTTGTCTTTTAAGACATCTGTAAATCTGGCTAATTTTCTTCTATAAGATGCCGGTAACCTCTTTTTGGCATCTTTAACAACTTCTTTATGAATGATTACTTCAAACATTAATCAAAATTGTTTATTTAAAATATTTAAAAATTTTGCTATATTTAAATATTTATACAAATATTTAAACATAGTTTAAGTGTGATTCATAAGATTTGCTTAAAAAATAAAAAATGTATTCGTCTCTCAACTTTCTTGCTTTTTCTGAGTATATTTTCATCAACAAACCACTTTACAATAAACTGGCACAGCGACTATCTTCTCCGTACCTACTATCCCTCCAAGCCCTAATAATTTTAGTCAAATCTATTGCAGATTTTTTCCTAACTTTTTCGTTTATTAACAAGGCTTCAGCTAAATTTTTTCTCTCTATCATTTCAACGATCTTTATCAAGCTCTTGTCATATAATTTTACTCCAATTTATGTATGAAAATTCTTCCATTTCCTTTTTAACTAAATTTAGATTTAAGACGTAAACAAAATTCCATTTCACAATTCCGAATAGCAAAAATACTTACGTAACTAGAACCCCAACATTCAAAAATTATAATACAATTGCATAAAAAACTTTTACAAAAATAGTTATACAATTTTATGTTTAATTTAAAC
>JAGGXN010000223.1 GCA_021163065.1 Archaeoglobaceae archaeon
GACTTTCAAGGAAAGAGTATAGTTGAAGGGATAGTAGACGTTCCAGTTGTAATACCACACACAGTTGCAGGTATTGCATTACTTGCAGTTTTTGGCTCAAATGGATTGATTGGTAGTTTTTCGCCAATCAAATTTGTCGATGCATTGCCAGGTATAGTGGTTGCAATGTTATTTGTTTCGATTCCAATTTACTTAAATACCGCAAAAGAGGGTTTTGCAAGTGTTAATTTACGCCTTGAGCAGGTTGCTAGGACACTTGGGGCTTCTCCAGCAAAAGTTTTCTTTACGATAAGTCTTCCTCTTGTTATAAGACATATCGCTGCCGGAGCCATTATGGCTTGGGCAAGAGCCATAAGCGAATTTGGAGCGGTTGTTGTTATAGCATATTACCCAATGGTCGCCCCGACATTAATTTACGAGCGTTTTCTCTCTACTGGATTATCCGCAGCAAGACCCATAGCAGTAATTTTGATTCTACTAAGCTTAGCTGTATTTGTTATTCTTAGAATTCTACTATGGAATAAAAAAGAGCGGGAGGTATAAAAATTGAGCTTTCTTGTAATGAAAGCTGAAAAAAAATTTAGAAATTTCAAACTTAACGTGAACTTTAGCATGGACAACTGTTACTGCGTTGTTCTCGGACCAACTGGGGCTGGAAAGAGTCTTTTGCTCGAAACTATAGCCGGAATTTTAAAGCCAGATAAGGGAAAAATAGTTATAGATGGTGAAGATGTAACAAAGCTACCACCAGAGAAGAGAAAAATTGGTTTCGTTCCACAAGACTATGCCTTATTTCCTCATATGAATGTCTATAAAAACATAGCTTATGGAATAAAAGATAAAGAAGAGAAAAGAAAAAAAGTTGAAGAAATTGCAGAAAAACTTGGTATTTTCAATTTACTCGACAGAAAACCTGCAACATTAAGTGGGGGTGAGAAACAAAGAGTCGCACTTGCAAGGGCCCTTGTAATACAGCCAAAACTAATTCTACTCGATGAGCCGTTATCAGCAGTCGATTTGAGGACTAAAGAGAAATTAATGAATGAACTAAAATTCGTTCATTCAGAATTCAAAATTCCAGTTATTCATGTAACTCACAGTCTCATCGAGGCAGTTATGCTCGCTGATGAAATAGCCATTATGATGGATGGCAAGATCGTTGAGAAAGGAGAGGCAAAAAAGATACTGTTGTCTCCATCCAAAGATGTAGCAGATTTCTTAGCTGTAAGCAATTTGTTTAAAAAACTAAATGAAATACTATAAATACCATATTTTAATTTTTAATCACTTTAATTTTTGATCACTTAGTGTTAAACCTACCTATATATTCTTCTCTCAATTTTATTCAGTCTCTCATCCAAAAATTCAGTATACGCAGCAATCTTACTCTCTATTCTCTCCTCCAAGTTGTAAGAATTTGCAGCAATCATTCTTTTTGCATTGTTTACCTCTTCCACAACTTTTTGCATTCTTAATTCTATGCTTATTAACAAGCTTACTAAGGATAGTGTTAGCAAAAAGGATGAAAAAATGACCACAAAATCCACATTGTTATACAATGACATCCATTTATAAGTGAGCATAACAGCTGATAAAACCGCTAAAATAGCTAAACAAACATCCCTTAACTCCATGCAACCACCTTTTTTATTTTAGCATAATTTTAACATTTTATTCTATATATGTTTTGAGGTTACTCTAAAACCAACTCCTTGTGTAACACCTGCAAAATGTCATTGGCATTGGCTCTTCTTACAATACTTCTTATAGAATTGGCTTTATACAAATTTTTCTTGGTATGAAAAAGTATCAATCCAGTTTTGCAGGAAAAAACGTCAAACCCTCTTGTTACAGCGCAAAAAATTTTTTTGTCCTTCTTTATTATATATGATGCAAAGTTCATTTCTGAAATGATGTTAGGTGAGGCAATCATTACATTGTCGGTGCCTATCAGCCAAAGTCTATAGTCAGAAAGGATGTCATAATTTTTATTATTAAGCAAATTAAAAAAGGCATTGGATCTGAGGCATGAAACAATAGGAATTTCTTCATCCATTGCCGCTTTCAAGCTTTTAACATCTGCCATATTCATGTGTATCAGCAAATCAGGTTCTAAGGATAAAGCTCCTTCAACATCATCGTTATCCCTCTCTCCAGCATGAATCGCGAAAATTACGTTTCTTTTCCTCGCAATATCTCTAAGCTCTTCAAGAAAACTAAATTCGTGATCTCTAACACTACTCATTCCAAAACCATTTGCATTTTGCTTCAGCATTAACTCAGCCTCCTCAATGCTTGAGGGGCGAGCAAGTTTAATGCAAACGTTCATTTCATCAGCCTCATTTAATAGTTTTAATCCTTCAATACCTCCCTCTCTAAACTCAGCCAAATTTGTTGTTCCACTATTTAAAGCGACTTCAATAGAGTTCTTCATGCAAGATACGATTTCATCCCTATTGGTTTCTTTTAAAATTCTAAATTTATAGCCATTTGGTCCAACTAATTTTTCCAAATCCATAAATTCAGGATCCTTGGCAACAGAGTCGCCCAAGTGAACATGTGAATTAAAAAAAGTTGGAGTGACAATACAATCAATCTCCTTTATTTCTTTCTCAACGAAATATGCTTTATCCTCAATTGTCAATTCTCCAAACAGCTCTTCACCTTCTTTTGTTATTAAAAAAACTCTCAACATAGTTAAGGTTAAATAACATAAACTATAACTTTTACTATGGCAAAGGCTAAAAAGGCTAAATCGTCAGCGCCACCCTTAATGTCGTCAGCAGGCATAATGAGGTATTTTGAGGAAGAAAAAACCCAAATTAAAGTAAGTCCGAAGAGCGTCGTAGCTTTTGGATTGATAACAGGTGTTTTGATAATAATCCTGAATGCTTTTTACGGACTCTGGCCATAAACTAAAGGAAATAATCTTAGCGGGTAGATCAAACGTTGGGAAGTCAACACTTTTTTATCAACTATTTGGCAGGAAAGTTAGAAAAGGAAGGAAGCCTGGGACAACTTTAAAGCCAAATGTTATTCAATTCAGAGATTTAATTATTACAGATCTACCAGGATTTGGTTACATAAGAGGAGATAGGATACTTAATGAAAAAATTAAGGATTTCTTTGTGAAATACATAGAAACGAATGACAGAATCATTGCTGCCATACAAGTTTTAGATGCATCATCTTTTTTTGAAATAGTTGAGAGGTGGGAAAGGAGGAACGAGATACCTATTGATATAGAAATGCACGATTTTTTGAGAGAATTCAACATTGAAGTTTTTGTTGCTGCAAACAAAATTGACAAAGTAGAAGATCCATATTGTGTTAAAAGAATAGCTGAAAAGTTGGGGATTGACGAAAATAAGGTTTATCCAATTTCAGCAAAATTTGGGAAGGTTGAGAATTTGAAGAATGCTTTAAAGCAGTATTTTAGGGAAATCAACAAAAGCGAATGGATAGGCGTTTTACGCTAATTAATAAACTTTAAATAACGACTGAAAACTTAGCCATTTGGGTGATAAAAATGACAGAGCACGTGGTGTACGTTGGAAACAAGCCGGTAATGAATTATGTGTTAGCAACCCTTACGCAGTTCAACGAGGGTGCTGAAGAAGTTGTTGTAAAGGCAAGAGGTAGGGCCATTAGCAGAGCTGTGGATGTTGCAGAAATAGTTAGAAACAGATTTCTACCAAACGTTGGAGTCAAAGATATAAAAATAGACACGGAAGAATTAAATTCAGA
>JAGGXN010000199.1 GCA_021163065.1 Archaeoglobaceae archaeon
AAAAAACACAAGCAAGGAACTTCTTCTTATTCATGCTCATCTTTCTTATTGTTGGTTACGCAATATTAATTGAGAGGCAGTTTTTATGGGGAATAGTTGCCGGTGCTTTGCTATTTTTAGTTGCAAGGTACATGATGCCAAAGGAAGAGAAAAATATTCCAAAGCTTTTAGTTAGCAATGCAAACAAGGAAACTGCGCCATTTGAAGATGCTACCGGAGCTCATGCTGGTGCTTTATTTGGTGATGTAAGGCACGATCCATTCCAATCTGGAGGTTTAGAAACTCCAGCACATGAAAGAGTTGAGGCTGGAGCAATACATAGAGCACATAAAGGAGTGTTGTACATAGACGAGATTAACACTCTAACAATAGAATCGCAGCAAAAGATCTTGACAGCAATGCAGGAAAAGAAGTTCCCTATCACTGGGCAATCAGAGAGGAGCAGTGGTGCAATGGTTAGAACTGACCCTGTACCTTGTGACTTCATTTTAGTCGCTGCTGGTAATCTCGATGCCCTAATGGGTATGCATCCAGCTTTAAGGAGCAGAATTGAAGGTTATGGCTATGAAATTTACATGAACGATACGATTGAGGATACAATGGAGAATAGAAGGAAGTTTGTTAGATTTGTAGCACAAGAAGTTGTTAGAGATGGAAAAATTCCTCATTTAGATAAGTATGCAGTTGCTGAAATAATTAAGGAAGCTAAAAGGAGAGCTGGAAGGAGAAATCATCTAACTTTAAGGCTTAGAGAGCTTGGTGGATTGATAAGGACTGCTGGAGACATTGCAAAAGCTGAGGGATCAGAAGTTGTAAGAGTTGAGCACGTGCTTAAAGCTAAGAAGATTGCAAAGACAATTGAAGAGCAATTGGCTGACAAATACATTGAAAGGAGGAGGGATTACAGGTTGTTTATAAACGAGGGTGCAGAAATTGGTAGAGTTAATGGATTAGCTGTCATTGGAGAGTCTGCAGGAATTGTCTTACCAATCATAGCTGAAATAACTCCAGCTTTGAGTAAGGAGGAAGGTAAAGTTATAGCCACAGGAAGACTGCAAGAAATTGCAAGAGAAGCTGTTACGAACGTTTCAGCAATAATAAAGAAGTTTACTGGCAAAGACATATCCAATAAAGACGTACACATCCAATTTGTTGGAACTTACGAGGGTGTTGAAGGGGATTCAGCAAGTATAAGCATAGCAACAGCCGTAATTTCAGCAATGGAAGGAATACCAGTTGATCAGTCTGTTGCAATGACTGGCAGTTTATCTGTTAAAGGAGAAGTATTACCAGTAGGCGGTGTAACGCAAAAGATTGAGGCAGCAATTCAAGCAGGGTTAAAGAAAGTTATAATTCCAAAAGATAATATGGACGACGTAATGTTAGATGCCGAACATGAAGGCAAAATCGAGATAATACCTGTATCCAGAATCGATGAAGTTTTAGAGTACGCTTTAGTTAGTGGAGACGGAAAGGACAAGCTTTTAGGAAAGCTAAAAGAAATGGCAGCTTTAGTCTAAAATTACTTCCTCTACTTTCAATTTTTTAAGCTTTTCAACATCAATTTTTGGCAAATTCTTTGCTTTAGTTGCTGGTTTTTTTGGAGCGTATTTGCATTTTTCCTCCTTCTCTATGGATATTTCGTAACTCCCAATTTTTCTCGCTATTTCAACGATTTCAACTTTGTCAAATGCTATAAGTGGTCTCAAAACTGGTATTTCTAATTGTTCTTCCTCAGCTCTTAAATTAGACAATGTTTGACTTGCAACCTGTCCAAGGTTGTCTCCTGTGAGCAAAGCTTCACATCCAAGCTTTTCAGCAAGAACTTCAGCAGTTAACAGCATTCCTTTTTTACACATCACGCAAGTGTATTTTCTATCGAACTCGAGCTTTAAAATCTCATCCATCATTTTTGAATGGAAAATTTGAAAAAATCTGCTTAGTCCTCCAAAGTTTTTAAGTAAGCTAACAATTCTCTTTATTTTAAAATTTTTCGAAGAAGAAAAATGCAAATATTCTAAATCAAAACCCCTTCTTAGCATTAAATAACATGCCACAGGAGAGTCAATTCCTGTAGATAGCAATGCTAAGAGTTTCATAAAATCTATCATTCAAGTTTGTTTTTAAATTTAAGCAACAACTTTTTTAAAAATTTTGATGAAGCTTAATTAATGAAACCAAAGATAATCTCATTTGACGTCGATGGAACTTTAGTAAACCAAGATTTTGCAAACAAGTTCTGGCATGAACTTGTTCCAAAGCTTTACGCTGAAAAACATGGTTTAAATTATAAAGATGCAAAGGAATACGTAAGGAAATGCTATGCAGAGGTTGGAGAAGAAGACATAAGGTGGTATTTGCCCGACTACTGGTTCAAACGATTTGGACTCGATGATAACCCGAAAGACGTGCTTGAAGAATATAAAAATGAGCTTAAAATTTACGATGATGCAATAGACGCTTTAGAAAAATTGCATAAAAAATACGATTTAATAGTCATTTCAAACGCCTCCAAGGATTTCTTAGACGTTGAACTTGAAGATTTACGCAATTATTTTAAATGCATCTTTTCATGCGTTTCTGATCTGAAGAAAGTTAGAAAGGAGCCTGAAGTTTACGTTAAGATTTGCAGACATTTAAAAATTCATCCAACAGAAGTTGCTCATGTTGGTGACCATTACAAATTTGATTATGTCGTTCCTAAGAGTGTTGGAATCGATGCCTATTTAGTTGACAGGCAAAGAAAATACGAGAAAGCCTTAAAAGACTTAAGGGAGTTTTTAACTATATTCAATTTCGATTCCTAAAGTTTAAATTGAAAGAGTTAGATTTAAATTGATGCTAACATTCGAAGAATTCTCAAAGTTTTGTAACGTTATAGAGAAAATATCGTCAACCTTGGAACTTACCGCAAGAATTGCAGAATTCATTAAAAAAATTGATGACGATAAAGATTTGTACAATGCTGTACTATTTTTGATGGGCAGAATTTATCCTCCATGGGATGAAAGAGAATTGGGCGTTGGTGTCGGTTTAATTTATGAATCAATAAGAATTGCAACTGGATTGAGCAAAAGAAAAATTGAAGATCTTGTAAAAGAGACTGGAGACCTTGGAAAAGCTTGTGAAATTGCTTTAAAGAATAAAACACAGCTAACACTTTTTCAAGAAGAATTAACGTTGCAGAGCCTTAGAGAAGTGTTTGATGCGATTAGTTCTTTAACCGGGGAGGGCAGCCAAAAAAGAAAGATAAGGATGCTTGCAGATTTATACATCTCAGCTTCACCACTTGAAGCAAGATATTTAACAAGGCTAATACTTGGTGAAATGCGATTGGGAGTGGGAGAAGGCATTATCAGAGATGCAATTGCAAAAGCGTGGAAGGTTAACGTTGATATCGTTGAAAGAGCCTACATGATTACAAACGACTTAGGTAGGGTTGCTGTTGTTGCTAAAAATGAGGGAAAGGAAGGTTTGGAGAAAATAAAGATTGAAATGCATATTCCCGTAAAAATGATGCTTGCTCAGGTGGCTGAAAGCATAGATGAGGCTGTTAGAGAAATGGGGAATGTTGCAGTTGAATGGAAGTTTGATGGAAGTAGGATACAAGCCCACTGGGATGGAGAAAGAATAACCATATATTCAAGAAGACTTGAAAACGTTACTAAAGCTTTGCCAGAGATTGTAGATGAAATTAAGGCGAATGTTAAGAAGGGAGTTATACTCGATGGAGAAGTTATAGCTGTAAAGAATGGAAAACCAATGCCATTTCAGAATGTTTTGAGAAGGTTCAGAAGGAAGTACGAAGTTAGCAAGATGATGGAAAAAATCCCCCTCATTGTTTACTTTTTTGATGTTTTATATTACAATGCTGAGACAATAGATTTGCCTTTGAAAAAGAGAAGAGAAATACTTCTATCAGTAATAAACGAATCTGAAAGGATTAAAATTGCAAAACAGGTTATTACAAACGATACAAAGGAGATTGAGAGAGTTTACAAAGAAGCTCTTGATGCTGGACATGAGGGAGCTATGCTCAAAAATCCCTCATCATTGTATATTCCAGGCAAGAGAGGTAAGAACTGGTTAAAATTAAAGGCTGTCATGGAAACTCTCGATTTAATAGTTGTTGCTGGTGAATGGGGCGAGGGAAAGAGGAGTCATTTAATTAGCTCATACGAACTTGCTTGCATTGATCCAGTGACAGGAAAACTGCAGACTGTAGGAAAGGTTGCCACCGGCTTTACAGACGAGGATTTGGAAGAACTAACAGAACTTTTCAAACCCCTAATTGAATATGAAGAGGGGAAAAAAATTGTCTTCCAACCAAAGTACGTTTTTGAAGTAGCATACCAAGAAATACAAAAAAGTCCAAAGTATGAAAGTGGCTTCGCTTTGAGATTTCCGAGATTCGTTAGGCTCAGAGATGACAAAGATGTTGATGAGGCAGACACAATTGAGAGGGTTGCAAAACTGTATGAAAGCCAGTTTAAACGCTAAGGAAATCTTAATGCTGTTTATGCAAAATTTTACAATCTTTGCTTTAACATTAATCTTCTTAATCCTAATTTTAATTTTACTGTGGAAGTACTTTGAATTAAAAGGCAAAGTGGAGCAAAGAGCCATAGAGATTTTTGAAAAATGGAAGGAAAGAGAGATTGAGAGCTTATCTACAAAAAAAGCGGAGATTTTGTTTAAAGAATGGAAACAGAAGTATGAAAAGGAAATAAGAAGAGATGCCATAGAGAAAAGTAAAGCCGTGATTGCTGGAAAAGCTACCGAACATTTGGCACCATTTTTACCAAATTTTAAGTATAATCCTAAAAACGTTCGCTTCTTAGGCTCACCAATAGACTTAATTGTTTTTGACGGGCTTGATGAAGGGGATTTAAAAAGTATAGTTTTTGTAGAGATAAAATATGGAAAATCAATGCCTACAAAAAGGGAGAAGCAAATTAAAGACATAATTGAAAGGAAAAAAGTAAGATGGGAGCTCTTAAGAATAGAGAACTAGTTTCTTAGGAACTTGACTATTCCATTTTCAACTTCCTTAACCTTTCCGCAGCTTTTTAAGTATTTCAGGCAAGCTAAGGATTCGCCAATAGCCAAAAGTTTATCCCATCCAGTAAGCTTGTCAAAACTCCTATGCCAAGTAATCTCTCTTGCAATATCAACAACTCCCTTTGGTTTTTCATCTAAGACCGAATAAACTTCATCAATCCTGCTTTTATAATGCTCGATCAGTTCTAAAATTCTTTTTTCAGGTTTTTTGATTATTTTCTCATGTGCAGGACAAATTAAATCGATTTCCATTTTTAAAATTTTTTTAAGGCTGTCAATTTGATCTTTCATAGGATTTTCTGAGTATCCAGGATAATATCCAACGTGCGTCGTTGTATCGCTTAAAATTAGATCACCACTAAATAGAATTTTGTCTTTGTAAAAGCAAAGATGACCAGGACTATGTCCAGGGGTCAATATAACCTTAAAGCCAAACAACTTTTCAAAGTTTACAGGATTAATTTTTGCAATCACTTTTACCTTTTCTTTAACCACAGCACTTGCTAAGGGTTTTACGAATTCAAATTTAATACCATACTTATTCATCCAATCAAAATATAGTTTAACAAATTTCTCTGGATTATAGTACATCTCCAAGAATTTTATTTCTTCATCATGCATATAGGCATTTACTTCTTTCCAAAAAATTATGCCAATGTGATCTATATGGTGATGGGTTATTAAAACATCCTTAACATCAACTTCTTCAAGCTCTTTCAAGCTTCGCTTTGAAACAAAACCTCCATCTATCATCACAGAATTGACTAAATATACGTTCGCATACTCCGGAGCATTTTCAAAGGGTAAACTAACTTTTATAATTTCAATATCCATGAATTTAAATTAACGCAGGATTAAAAAACTTACTTATACTGACTTTAAAACTACTTTTTGTGAAAGGGATTAGATTTGAGAGACAGTTACTCCATAAGTTATGGGACAATGGATTTGCTGCAATCAGAAGTCCAGCAAGTGGTGTGATATCTTATCCAACACCCGACATAATAGCAGGAAATGGCAAGCGTTTTTTGGCTATAGAAGTAAAGATGCGAAAGAGTTTGCCTTTATATTTAAAACAGCAGGAAATCAAAGACTTAGTCATGTTTTCGAATTTGTTTGGAGCTGAACCATTTATTGCAATTAAAATTTTAAGGAGTGAGTGGAAATTTGTTAAAATCTCACAACTAAAGAGGACTGAAAAAGGATACAAGGTTGATGAAGACGTTTATAATCTATCCTTAGATTTTGAGGAGCTAATTGGAAAGAGCATTCAAAAAAAGTTAATCGATTAGGTATTTTCTTCAATTAAAACTGCATTTATTAAACCTTCCTGATTTGGTCTATTTGTTACCTTTGCTTTACCTACATTAGTTTCAACTATCGCCCCCTTTGTTATCACATTTCTCCTTACATAATGCACATGAGCAGGATTTTCAACAACGTTCAAAATTTCAGCTTTAACAACCTTATTTTCTGATGGGATGTAAACATTCGCATACTTCTCGCTAAAAAGCCTTATTTTAAATCCTCCACCCCTTACTCTGACTTTCTTTGCCTTCCTTTCGCCAATCAAAGTCTCTATGTAAGGTCTTCCCATTTCATACTTCCTTTTCTTTCTTGCTGGTCTTACCAGTTTGCCAGTATAAGTTCTTCTGCTCCTTCCTTGCCAGATCATGAATGTTGAATGTTAAAAAGTGTATTTAAATTTTTGCAGAAAAACAAAATGGGCAATCAATGAATTTAATAATTTTTTATATGTAGTATCTCAAAATTATTTCACAACCAGTTACCGCCTAATTATTTTTATTATGTCCTTGGAATACAATTGTTACTAATATTAAGGAGCATTTTGCCATCTATTTGTGATAAATGATGTCAAAATCTAGAAGAAAAAATCACATTAGCTCAAACATTCAAAATTTTTGTAAAGTCTTATTTTCTTAATTCTACTACTCCATGCCCTATATTTCCTTCACCCATAACTGAAAAATGAAGCTTTGCAGGATCTGCATTTGCTGGCAATTCAAATGCTATCGTAATAAATTTGGTGTGTTTAGGCAATAAAGAAACTGTGTCTGCATATTCATCAAAATCCACCCATGGTACTCCATACTCTGATATTTGGTAGGGTATTTGATAAGGTTTGTAAGTTAGCCCAGAGTTATCCTCTATTCCCTCGATAAAGAAAGTTCTGTTATCTTTTGCTAAGTTCTGGAGCCAAACTTCGATAATTATAAATTTCCATCCACTGTCAGCTCTTATCTCTTTTTGTATACAACGGTTGTAAGAATTGCCAAAGCATATTTCAAGTGATTTATCAGCATAGACATTTTCTACACTAATATCTAAATCCATTATTTTAATAGTTTCACCAATTTTTGGAGTATGTAAAATTGTATTAAAGGCGATATATGGAATTGCTATGATTATAAATATCGCAACTATTGTTTTTTTTGACTATTTCTCTGTATTTCGAAAATTGTTTTTTGTGGTAAATGTCAAAGTATTCATAGACTAAGTACGCCAAAAATCCAAAAGAAATCAAATTGCCGATGTAACTTGGGTAATTTGGAATTGGATACATTGCCTTTAGCGCTATCATGATAGTATACA
>JAGGXN010000182.1 GCA_021163065.1 Archaeoglobaceae archaeon
CTACAGCACCGCCAACTACTTCAACATTTATATCAACAACTGCCGTTCCTACTGCATCAACCACTACATCAACAGTAACATAAAACAGGTGATTTATATAAGAAAGGTAAGATATAAATGCCCTGAGTGTGGAAAAAAATTCAAAAGCTTAGGTGCTTTTTACGGCCACCTGCGATTTAAGCATGGAATTGATATAAAAGCAGGTGAATTGAAAGAAAAGGCTGAACAACACATAGTAGAAGAAAAAGAGCCAGAGAAACCCATAGAGATGGAGACTACGGTTGAACCTTCATTTGGCAGAGGTTTGGAAGAAGATTTAATAGAAAACCTAAAATTTGCAGGGTTGGTTGGTGGATATTGGGAACAGAAAAGAAAAGGAATTGCAAAACTATTTTATGCAGGAGAACCTTCTCCAGAAAGATTGTTCTGGGCGATGAAAAAAGCAGGAGCAACCCCATTACAAATAGATTTAGCTTTACATCTTCAATTTGGTGATGGTGTTAATTATGAGGAAATTGCTAAAAAGGCTGAAAAAATGTTTGAGAAACCCAAAAAGAGCGAAGTTGAAGAGGAAGAAGAAATAGATTGGGAGGAGATAGATATGGACGAGGAAAAGCTACGCAAGATTATTAAAGCCATAATGAAAGAGATGCAAAAAGAAAGCAATAACGAGGAAGTAGACTTATGGAAAAGAATAGACAGAATCATGGCATGGAGAGCCTTATCCAAAGCTTTAGAAAAAGAAGGGTCAGAAGAGCTATCATTAAAGCACTTGTTAGAGCTTAAACCTTTGCTTGGTAATGATCCCCAGTTACTTCAGAGAATAACAGAGCTTGAGAGAAAAATAGCAGACGAAAGAGAAAAAACAATTTTAGAGACTTTAATAAGGACAATTGGAGAAAAGAAAGGATCGGATACCTCTGATTTGATAAAAATGTTATTGGACCATCAATCAAGAAGCCAGCAGACTATTGAAGCTCTTAAAAAAGAAGCAGAGGAAATGCGATACAAATCATTGAAAGAATATCTTGACAGGGTACTTAACCTTGTAGCAGAGAAAGAATCGTGGGACGATGAGTTAAAGAGGCTGATTAAAGAAGAAATGACTAAAACTTTAAAAGAAAAGATAAAATCAGGTAGTGGAGAGAAAAGCAAGGCAGACATTGCAAAAGAAGTAATCGAAAGCACAATTGATAAAATTAAAGAACCAGTTTTAAGACCGGTGGGTGAAGCTTTGGCCGAAAACATCAGAAGGAGAGCTGCTAGCCCTTCACCAGTTCAAGATTTGAGCAAGTTAGAAAGACAGAGAAAGCAGTTAGAATTAATTAAGGATGCAGAGTTACCTAAAGAGTAAACAAATAAAAACAAATTAAACTTATTTTTTATATATGGATGGGTTTGAACAAATAGTTTTGGGGCTGATTAAAGATTTTAAGAAACCTGAATTAGAATTTGCAATAGACCGAGGCATTTCATTAGCGAAACTTATTGTTACACACGAACCATATTTAATAACATTGGCTAGACTTGCTTATCCTTACATCAAAATAAACGGAAATTCCATAAATTTCAATACAGTTACAGAATGGCTTAAATATGCAAGACCAGACCTTTACGAAGTTATTATGGCAAGCCAAAAGGGAAAAGTTTGGCTAAAAAGGCAAATTAAAGAAATAAAGGAGCTTATTTTAAAAGGTGCGGTGTTATGAGAGAAAAAGAATTTTTGGATTTCAATATAGATAATATTTTCACAAACTTATACCAAGCAGAAGACCATTTAAGAAGACTTGAAAATACAAACAATAAAGAAGGGCACGCTAGTTGTGTTTTTAAGCATTTAAGCTTTGTTTCTGGAGAATTAGGAGAAGCAATTTCACATTCTTCTGTAGTTAGGCCTGAATTAACACCCATTTTTCAAAAATTGATGAAAGAAACCGACTCTTTGAGATATAATCTAGACTCACTTTCTGTAGATGAAGCAATAAGGAAAGTGAGAGAAATAAGAAAAGTTATTGAAAAGATAAATCCAAAATACAATACTGAAAAATGCCAAGCATGTGGCATTGTAGCGAAAGAAATCGAAGAAAAAATTTTTAACAAAAAAAATCCTGGGGACAAAAAAGATAAATTTTTTAATAAAAACAACTCTATTAATAATATGGACAAAAAAGACATCTCTACAATAGTTGCATCTCAGTTTGCTGGAAAAGGAATACAAGAATTTGCAGAATTTATAGATATTAAATTGGGGCGAGATAAAGCAGAACTTATAGGGAGACCATCCACTTGGATAAATATTTTGGGTGGTTTGGGTGGTGTTCTTGCTGGATTATATCTTCTTGAGGATAATCCAAACTTGCAGTTAGCTTCTGTTGTTGTTGGAAGCAATTTGCTCACTAAAATAGTGGATTATGGCAAAGAATACGCCGCTATGAAGGAAATCCGAAGTTTATCAACAGAAAAACCTGTTAAATCTGAAAAAAAAGAAAAAAAGGTTAGTTTGATTACTCTGGACTAGCAAGATAAAGTTTTAAATACTCAAATAGTATAATTTATATAGGTGATATGGATGGAAACAAGGGACTTTGGAAAGATAGTTGCTGGTGCAGCAGTTTATAAATTGCAAGACCACTACCTGCCAACATACTTTACATATCCAATGTATAACGTAGATTTGGCAAAGGTAGGTCTCGGCGTTGCGGAGATTGCTCTTGCGTATTTCGGTGAAAGAAAGTTTGAAGGTGCAGTGAAAGACTTTGTAGATGCACTTGCTATAGCAGGCGTAACACAAATAGTTTCAGAGATTGCAGGTGCAGTAGGTGTTTCCAGTCCTGAGATATACGTAAATAGTGAATATTATGCTCCAGAGGCTTTGCCACCAGCACCATATAACTTGGTGAAGGTGGATTAGAGCCCCTGATCAAGGATGCCCCTTTTGGGGTAAAAATCCGTCAGGAGGTGTAACAATGGCCTGGTATCCAGAATTGAAAGGCCCAGCATTAGACGCATATAGGCAAATGGTTAGCTCGCTGCTTGCCAAAGCAGAGCGAGAACTTGGTTTGAGCAGGGACCAGCTCGTAGTGAGAGACCTCAGACCAGAAGATATTGGTGCAAGTTCTGCAGACTTTTACGTAGGCACAAAAGCAACTGACTGGATTGCCCTTGTGGATAACCAGACAATTGGCGATAACAGGTTCGTTGGTATAAACGGCGTTGTTCTGATAGATACAGGTGGAACAAACGCATTTGGCTTAGCTAACGAGCCTCCAGTTAGCCAGTTGAAGATTACGAGGAAAGGTTCAGTGGCAAGATACTGGAATGTCAAGCCTGTATGGGCTTTCGAGGGTAAAGTTGGTTACTGCGATGACCCAGTAACAGTAGACCAGAATACTACAATTACGGTAGAAGCTTGGGCAAGGTCGGCAAGTAGCCTAGAAGGCTTTACCTTGCTGGGTGCTGTCGTAGAGAAGAAAGGCCTGTTGATTAGTCCTTGAATGCTCAAAAAACACACAAAAGGTGTTATAAATGGCAAGAATAAAACCTGAAGAGCTTGAGGTAGGGGACAATCTGGAAGTTGTCTTTATAGGCGGGCAAAAAAAGTATTACACAATTACAGGCGTAGATGACATCTTTTACAGGGATGAACATTCCGCTCTTTCAGCAGGTTCTACAGAGAGTTATACAGAAATAAGTGAATTAGATCCGCCAACAGGTCAGCTTTACTGGATTGGCAGGATTGAAACAGAGAGCAATGTAAAAATCTATTTAAAGCAACCAGCAGCAACTAATCGCTGGGGAACTAATAAAGCACCTGAAGGCGGAATGCTTATAAGTGATAGCACACCTATTCTAGCAGGCAGAAAGATAAGTCTTTGGATAGCAGAAAACTACCCCCCAAGTGTGCAACTTAAAAACGATACAAATGTTACAATAACTCCAGTGCTTTATTGGATTGGCAAGAGATTTGCAGTGAAAGAATTGAAAGAAACACCATCAGTATATAAAACAGTCAAAATAGGTGGTATAACAGAGTAGGTGAGATAAATGACGTTTACTATGAAAAAAATTTATGACCCTTTAAAAGGAAAACCAATTAGAGAAATGCGAAGCAGTGATATTGTTCAAATAGCCGCTCCGCATAGCGCCTATTCTGCAGGCGCGATTGCATCTACTACTTTGGATTCAGATACGGAACTTTTCATTACAGGCATAGGTTACTCTGCACAAACAGCAACGGATTTCTATGTAACAGTGAATACAGCAACAATTTTGCCAGCATACTTACCTGCTGACGGAAAGTTTACAATGACAGCAAAGCTTGATGCTCCGCTTTACAAGGCATCAACAAGCTCAACAATAAGTATTTGCATAGGTTCTGCAGGAACAGTGTCTGCGTTCTTATATGGAGTAAGATTCCCCAAATTTGAAAAAGTAGAGGTATAGAGGTGAGATTGTGGCATTTTATGAAAAACTTGAAGGCCCAGCTTTAGAAGCTTACAGAACGACTCTAACCAAAGTGCGAAGCAAGGCAATGGAAGAGCTAAAACTAGGTCCTGAAGAGATTGTAACAAGAATGCTAAGACCTGAAGATTTGGGGCTTAGCACCCCAGTCTGGACTTTCAACATTTCTTCAAGCGATGCATGGAACACAATAATAGACAATGCGACAATCAGCGATAACAGGTTCGTTGGTATATACGGTGTGTTGCTTGGTGAATCAGGCGTTTCAGCAGTAACACAACTTAAAGTAACAAGAGCGGGGGAAGACGTAAGGTATTGGCAAATTCAAGACATAAACTTCCTAGAGAGCCCACAGATTTACTTTGATGACCCAGTAACAGTAGACCAGAATACTACAATTACAATAAAGGCATACGCAACAGCCACAGACAGCGATTGGAGATGTAGTTTCTTGGGTGTTGTGGCAGAGAAGAAAGGCTTGCTCGTAAAATAAGGTGTGCAGATGGAAATAGCAACAGTAAAATGCAAATGTGGCTGGACTGGTCAGGTATACAAAGGTAAGATTAGGGCTATCTATTGCCCTAGATGTAACAAAAAATTATGGATTGAAAAGCCTGAAGTAAAAGTTAAGAAAAAGGTGAGAAAACGTGGCCGTAAGAGAAGTTCAACTACTAGATAGTTCTGTAAAAAGTAGAACAATTGCTGCAGATACTATTGTTGCGGCAGATATAGCTAGCGGTGGCGTTGGCACAGCAGAGCTAGCAGATGATGCAGTTACTACTGCTAAAATTTCTCCAACAGTATTTCAAGGTGGAACAATTAATGCTACTGCAAGTAATGCTGGAACAGTGATAGAATTTCCAACAAACTTTACTTCAATTCCTACTGTTGTAGTTTCAATTTATGGTTCTGGAACTGCTACAATGCCAACTTTGCGTTGGGATTCAGCTTCAACAGCAAGCTTTAAGGTTTATCTTAGCTCTGATAGCACAATTTCATGGCTTGCCTTCGTTAGTCCATAATTCTGCAGCGATAAATTCAAACTAATTTAAGAAACATTTAAATATAATTTTTCTTAATTAAATATATTTGAGCATACATGGGCATAATGGCTATACAAGAAAAAAAGAAAGAGACAACCATACGAATAACAAAGGATACTCTAAACCTGCTTAAAGAAGTAGGGAAGAAAAAAGAGACTTACGATGACCTAATTAGAAGACTTATAAATACCAGTTCATTACTTCCAAAGGTGTATTGATGAGAATACTGTGGTTTAGCAATACAATAAGTGGGCGTTATGGTTATTCGGTAGTTACTTCTCCTGTTACTGAAGCTCTACAAAAAGCCGGGCATCAGATGATTGTATTTGGAATGCAATCCATACATCCGCCTTTTAAAGATGAGATTGGCAGGGTTCATGTAGGCTTGCGTTATGATGCGTTTGGCTCGGATATTTTGGGAAATTTATTGAAAGCTTATAAAATAGATTTGTTAATTACTGTTTTTGATGTGTGGCTTGACCAAGCGCAGTATATCCCACCTACTTGCCAAAAACTGCAAATTCCTTTTGTTAGCCATATTACAGCAAATTCTTATCCTCTTTCCCCTTTTTTAGCGAGGTTTTGTCAATTCGCCAAAATGCTTGTAGCCCCTTCTAAATTTGTTGAAAAGTGCTTATATGAGGTCTTTCCACAAAAAACTATTAGAATTCCTCACGGAGTAGATTTAAATATTTACAAACCCCTTTCAGAAGAAGAGAAGCAAGAATTCAAGGAAAGATTAAGGATTGAGGATAAAGAATTTATTATGGTTTCTGTAATGCGAAATAAAGGATTACAAAAGAATTTCCCGGCATTGTTCCATGCCTGGAAGCTCATGTTGGAAACTTATGAAGAGTTAAGGAAGGATGGAATTTTGCTTATACTTTCTGATCCTTTGGAAGGAGAAGGAATAAGGTTAGACCTGTTGCGTAATTTGGCCGGGCTGGATAGCAATAATATAATGTTTATTTGGGGAAAACCAAATAAAGATTTGAGCACCTTGGAAATGACTTATGAAAATGACCCTGAAGGATTTATGCATAATGCAAATTACTGCTTTGGGCCAGAAGAGATGTGCAAATTATATAATATAGCAGATGTGCACGTGATAAGCTCGGCTGGAGAATCTTTTAATCTGCCTTCTTTAGAAGCAATGGCATGCGGAACGCCAATTATTATGCCAGACAATACAACAGGCCCTGAGCTTGTTGGTGAAGGGAAAACAGGGCTACTTGCAAAGTGCAAATTTGAAACAACAACACCGCTAATAAGCGACATTAGATATGTATGCCCAAAAAGCTTAGCAGAGTGCATGGAAAAGCTCTATTTAAATAAAAAATTAAGAGAAAAATGTGCCAATAATGCGAGAAAATTTGCGAAAAATTATTCTTGGGAGAAGATTAATAAATTGTGGATAAATCTGGTAAATGCTGTTCCATATTTGGGGTGATGTGATTGGAAAAAGATGAGATTAGAATGAGTTTTGCTGCGGCAGACGTTCCCTTTCCAGCGAAATTATTGCACCATAATGGCCTGCTGACTAGCACAACTATAAGCAAATTTATTCCGCCAATCCATATACAGCTAAATCCAACAAACAAATGCAATTTTAATTGTTCTTTTTGTTCTTGCAAGAAAAGAAATAAATCATTAGAGCTCTCTTTTGAGGAAATTATGGATGTAATGAGAACAGGGAAGGAGCTCGGAACTGAGGCAGTAACAATTACAGGTGGCGGAGAGCCTTTAATGCATCCAGAAATAAATGAGATTTTAGATGGGATTGATTCCTTGGGAATAGAGATGGGGCTTGTTGCTAATGGAACATTATTTCACAAAGTCCAAACAAGAAGTTTGAAGAAGCTTATATGGTGCAGGATTTCCAGTTCCGATGAGCTTAAAACACAACTTGGGAGAATAGGGCTTAGCTTATCGGAGTGGTTTGATGAAATTGAAGATGCGGTTACCAGAGCAAAAAATGTAGATTGGGCTTTTTCACATGTAGTAACCAAAACCAGACCAAATTTTGATTTAATTGCCAAAATTGTTAAATTTGCAAATACCTATAATTTTACACACGTTCGCTTGGTAAACAATATTTTTATTGCTGATATGCTGGAAAAAGCAAGAACAATGGACAAGATAAAAGAAAAACTTGAAAAAAGGAAAATTGATGATTCAAAAGTTAATTATCAAAAGAGGGATAAATGGACTAAAGGGACAAAAAAATGTTACATTGCTTTGTTAAAGCCTGTTTTGGGAGCAGATGGCTACTGGTATCCTTGTTGCGGAACGCAATACGCATTAGCAAAACCTAGTTATGACTATGAGCCAAGTATGCGTTTAACAGACAAAAAATTGAGTGATGGGCTGAGGGATATAATAGAAAACCAGAAAGTGTTTGATGGCTCTATGTGTGTTAAATGCTATTATTCCAAATACAATGAAGCACTAAAAATAATGCTAAGTGAAGTTAAACATCTAAAGTTTGTGTGATTATTGTGAAGGTAAATATAGTAAGACCAAACGCTGGCTGGATATTGGATTTTATAGCGGAGAGAATCTATAAAGCAAATGAGGAGCTTAATACAGGTGTTGAAATACGATTGAATACTGTGCCAGTAAATAATGCAGATTTCAATTATTATATAGATGTGTATAACTGCTACAGAGGAAAAACTAAAATTAAAGATGTTGGCTGGCTTAATGCTTTTCATGAAGGATTTGACCCTAAAAGAGCTATGGACTTGGACTTTATCGTTTTTCAGAATAAAAAATACCAGAAAGAAATGATAAAATTGGGCTATCCTAAAGAGAGAACAAAGGTATTATATCCGGGGATCTATTTAGACCAATTTAAATTAAAAAAAATAAAAATTGGGATCTTCCAAACAGGGGTGCATTGGCATAAGGGGCATGATTTTATGCTTAAATTGCCTGAGATTATGGATTTGAAAAATTTTGCTTTTTGGTTCATTGGAAAGGGCTGGGATGATGTGGTAGATTTGTATATAAGGAAAGGGATAGAAGTTTATTATGATGCTTCAGGAAAATATGAAAAATTTAATGATTATTATGACCAAATAGATTATCTCTTAGTTCCTTCTATTGTGGAAGGGGGTCCTATATGCGTTCAGGAAGCTTTAGCTAAAGGAATACCAATAATTGGGAGCAAAACTGGGTGCGTTGAAGATTTTGATGTTGAATATTTATTTGAGCCTGGCGACCTTATGGGTTTAGCTAAAATTTTAATGAATATAGAGAAAACAAGGCTTAATAGGAGGGAAAAAGTCAAAAATCTCACTTGGCAAAGCCATGTTAGAGAACTAATAAAAGTTTTTGAGGGAATAAAATGAATTATGTTATAATAGTAATGGATTCAGTGAGCTATGAGCAATGGATAAAAGCCAAGCATCCGAATATTGATAAAATAGGGGTGACTAAGGAGGCTTATTCTTATGCAACGTGGACTCAACCAAGTTTATATTGTATGGCAAAGGGCTTTTTTCCTTGTCCTTTGGATGAAAAATATAGGAGACCTATTCAAACAACGCTGGATGGCAAGTATCCACTAAGAGAGGCACTAAAAGATCATACTTTTTATCTTTTTTCAGACCAGCCAAACATCCATTTTATCCCTGGATTTAAAGAAATGTTTGATGAAGTAAGATATTATAAAGAGAAAGAAGCAAGTAAGCAAATGGTAAACGATTTTTTAAATTCAAATTTAAAAAGGCCTTTCTTTGCTTTTTTCTTTTTTTTAAAAACCCACTGGCCTTATTTGGGCTATAGAAATTTTGATGAAACAGGAAAAGCTATGCAAAGGAAAGCTATTGAGGAGTTAGATAATACTGTTAAGCCTCTTTTAGAATTGAAAGATACTTATTTCATAATAACTTCAGACCATGGAGAATTATTTCTTCCTGTGGGGAGAGGACATGATCCAAGACCAGAGAAGTGTGGACCAAACCCAAAGCTTTTAAGAGTTTTTTTAGTGGAGGGAAAGAGATGAAAATTTTGGATTTAGGTTCTGGAAGAAGACCTTATCAAGAAGAAAATGCCGAGGTTATCCATTTGGATATTGTAAAGTTGCCTCATATCGAAATAGTGCATGATTTAAATAAATTTCCTTGGCCTTTCAAAGACAATGAATTTGATAAGGTGAGGGCCGTTCACATCCTTGAGCATATATGGGATACTGTTAAAGCAATGGAAGAAATTTATAGGATTTTGAAGCCCAAAGGAATTCTTTATATTGAAGTTCCAATTTTTCCTAATCCTTGCTGTTATAGAGACCCTACACATAAGAAAGTTTTTGAAAAAGATACGTTTGATTTCTTCTGTCCTGATACTCCTCTTGGAAAAGAAAATGAATATTGCACAAATGCAAGGTTTAAAATAAAAGATAAATCAACAGATACTTGGGGCCCAAATTTATATTTAACTCTGGAGGCGATAAAGTGATAGACTTAGATTTAATTAGAGAAAAAATAATTAAACCAGAAAGCTTAATAGATTTGGGGGTTGGCTTTGGAACAGGGGCAAAACAGCTATGGAGCTTCTTTAAAAACGTGCCAGTTAAAGTTGGATTAGATATATCTAAAGAATCCTTGTTAAAACACAGAAAAGACTTTCCAAACGGGGTTTTCATTGTCGCTGAAGGTTATTGGATTAACCAATTGTTTTTGGATAAAAGCTTTGATTTAGTAATGGCAATTCACTTCTTAGAGCATTTTCCAAAAGGAGTTGGATTAAAACTAATTAAAAAAATGGAGAATCTGGCAAAAAAACAAGTTTTAATAGTTGTTCCATTTCCATATACTGAAAGCGAAGGTCACTTATCAAACTGGTTTAAAGAAGATTTTGAAACACTAGGATACGAAGTTTTTGAGTCTTTGGAAACCCCTTGCCATTTATTGGCAATAAAAAACCTGGGGGCTTCAAAGTGAATGTTACCATTTACACAATTGCGAACGAATTGAATTGGCTAAAGTTTAGTATTAGTTCTGCTATTGAAAACGCCGGAATGAAATGCGAAATAATTGCTACTGGCTGGAATATTCCAAAAGAATCGAAGGAATGGATGGAGGACAATGGAATTCCTTTCTTCGAATTCAAAGACCAAAACGACTTTTTAGCAAATCTTTATAAGGGTTGGAATCTTGGCTTTGAGAAAGCCAATACAGAGATTGTTGTTCCCTTTGGTTCAGACCAGGCTTTTTATAAGAACTGGCTAATTAATTTAGTCAAGCACGTTAAAAGGGACAGGATTATTTTCTGCAATTTAATTGAATCAGGGGTTTTGCCATCAAGACACATTGTTAAAAACTTTGGTTTAACTCCTGAAACATTTAAAAAAAAGGACTTTGAGAAATTTGCTAAGTCAATTTCTGAAGATAAATTAAAAACTCCTGAAGAAGCTGGTTTATTATATCGAGGAGAATACAGGCTTGACTGCAAGCCAATGGCACTTTATAGAGATGTTTATTTATGGCTTGGCGGAGAGCCACCAGTTGCAGGTGGTGATGTGGTTTTCATTGATAATGCTATTAAAGCTGGAATTAAAATGTTTCAAGCAGCTAACTCTATTTCATATCATTTTCAGCACGGAGCAAAAAGAATGGGGGTGATTTAATTGATGGGTATTGGAGATAAAATTGACAAATTGATTGTTGCTAATTTAAAAATTTGGAGAGCTGAAGATGAGCTAACTTTTGAACAAGAAAAACCAAAAAACAAAAGAGACCTTGAAAGAATAGCAGAACTTGATAGAATTAGGAGAGCATGCGTTCAGCAAAGAAGAATTCTAATAAACGACTTAAACAGGTTTTTTTCAAAAGATATTCCAGAAGATCTAAGAATCCACAAGCACTATGGTGGAAAAAGCCACATTTCTACAAGGTTTAGGGGGAGATTGAAATGAAAGTATTGGTTACGGGTGGAGCTGGATTTATTGGTTCAACAGTGGCAAGGCGGTTATTAGACCATGGCCATGAAGTAGTTGTATTGGATAATCTTAGAAGAAAAGGGGTTGTTCGTAATCTTGACAGGATACCAGAAGCAAAGTTTGTTTTAGGCGATATTAGAAGGGAAGCGGACCTAAACAGGTGTGGTAAAGTTGATGCGATAGTCCACTGTGCTGCCAATCCAGGTGTCCCATTTAGTTTGAGTAATCCCTCTGAGGATTTTTCAATTAATGCCGGTGGAACTTTAAAGGTTTTAGAATTTGCAAGAAAATTGGACTGCTCCGTGATATACTGCTCTACTAACAAAGTTTACCCTGCAGACTTAATTAATTCTATTCCATTAAAAGAAAAGGCAACAAGATATGAATGGAGTGAAATAAAGGGTTTCCAGCAAACAAGCATGGTGGGCGGAAGACCTCACTCTCCTTACGGAGTTTCAAAACTTGTTGGAGACCTCTACTGCCAAGAATATTTCTCAGTATACGGCTTGCCAACTGTTGTTAATAGAATGTCTTGTATTTATGGAACACACCAGTATGGAGTTGAAGAACAAGGGTGGGTTGCCCACTTTGTTTTCTCTGCTTTAAAAAACCAAACAATTAGGATCTTTGGAGATGGAAAACAAGTTAGGGATATGCTTTGGGGCGAAGACCTGGCGGAATTATTTGAATTAGAATTAGAAAAAATTAATAAGTTTAAGGGAAGTGTTTGGAATGTTGGTGGAGGCTATGAAAACTCGATGTCTTTACTTGAATGTATCGATTTCTTAGAAAAAGCATTAAATAAAAAAATCTCTGTTAATTTTTTACCATGGCGAGTTGCAGACCACAAGGTTTATATTTCAGATATTGGAGATTTGAAAAAATATTGGAAGCCAAAGACAAATCCAAAAGAAGGAATTAATAGATTAATTAAATGGGCAAAGGAGGTATTAAAATGAAGATTGTTGGCTTTATGAAATTCTATAACGAGGAAAGCAAGGGAAATTTAGAGAGAGCATTAAAATGCCTTGATTCTATATGCGATGAGATTGTTGTTGCAGATGATGGAAGCACAGATAATTCAGTTAAGATTGCAGAGAAATATACTAAACATATAATTAAATTTGATGAACCTAATTTGCCTAAAGAATTGGAAAGAAAACAGGAAATGCTTGAATACACTCTAAAATTAAATCCTGACTGGATACTCTGGATTGATGGAGATGAGATTCTTGAAGCAAGAGCAAAGGAAGGAATTAAAGAACTGTGTGAATTTGGCGATTCTTTCAATATAGATGGGTTTGCTTTCCATGAAATAAATTTGTGGCGTTCCGAATGTTGGTATAGATTGGATAACGCATATAACAATTTGTGGAAAATAAACCTGTGGAAAAACAATGGAGAACTTAGATTTGATACCTCTACTGGCTTGCATAAACAACAGCACCCTTTAGGAATTAGCAAATTTGTTCCTACAAATATCCAGCTTATCCACTATGGCTTCAGCAGTGAGAAGCTTATCATTGATAAATATTTGATGTATAAGAAATTAGGGCAAAAAGGGTGGGCTTTGAATAGATTGATTGATGAAAGAACTTTGCAATTAGCTCCAGCAAATCTTTCTTGGTTTCCAGATTACGCTAAACCAGAGCTTATTCCAAAACCTAAACCAATGAGCATGGAAGAATGGTTGAAACTTGTAAAGAGGTATGAAAATGAAGGTAACAATAGGAATTCCAGCCTATAATACTGAAAAATATATAGCGGATGCAATAAATTCTTGCTACAATCAAACAATTAAACCCGAAATTATCGTTGTAGATGATGGAAGCACAGATAAAACTGTCGAGATTGTAGAGAATTTAGCTAATTTGTATAAAAATATTAAACTTTTAGTAAATAATGAAAACAAAGGAATTGGTTATACTAGAAAAAAAATAGTAGAAGAATGCAAAACAGAATATCTTGCTTTTTGTTCTGCTGATGATATGCTGGAGCGAAATTATATCGAAACAATGCTGAATTATGCAAAGCGTTATCCTGATGCAATTTTTTATTCTGATTATAAGCTTATAGATGAAGAAGGAAATGAAAAAGGGGTTGTAACATCTCAGGATTTTAATAGTTATGAAGAATTTGCCAATACTGTAGTTAGTGTAGCTAAACAGGACAGAATGTTTATTTGTTACAATATTTTTGCTCCAACAAAATTATTGAAGGAAAACAATTTTGATGAAGAAAAGCGTTTTGGCGAAGATTTAGAACATTTATTAAGATGTGTGTTAATTAAAAGAATTCCTTATGTGCATATTCCTTTCCCCCTGTTTAAATACAGAATACATAGAAAAATGGTTACACAGCAGAGAAGAAAAGAGATTCATGAGAATAATTTAGATACGTTTAGAAAAATCAAAAAAATGGGGGGCCAGCTATGAAAGTAAAGTTTTTTGAAGCATCTGTAATGAATTTGGATAGGATAGAAAGAGAAATAAATGAATTTTGTAAAGATAAGGAAGTAGTTAAAATAGATATGATAGAAATAAGTGAGCTAATTATAGCTATGGTGGTGTATAAGTAAAAATAAATAAAATAAAAAAATTTTGGAAAA
This sequence comes from Archaeoglobaceae archaeon, assembly GCA_021163065.1. Classification (GTDB taxonomy): domain Archaea; phylum Halobacteriota; class Archaeoglobi; order Archaeoglobales; family Archaeoglobaceae; genus B5-G16. The sequence goes on from JAGGXN010000182.1 coordinate 14,057, forward strand.
ATTTTTCCTAATTTTACTCTAGAAACTTATTAGCGAAGCCCAGAGCAAAGCCTGCTGCACCGAAATGAGGTGCCGTAATCCCAGCAATATAGGGATCTACAACACCGCCAAGTGCATAGAACACTAGACCCAATGCTGCACCAGCAACTACGGCTTTTGCAATTTCAAACTTTGTGAACAATTACATCACCTAATATTATTTTTTGTTTTTCTCTTTAAATATTTATCTGAATTTATTATAATTGAATTATTTTCACTCCCAAAGAAGCTAAAGCCAGAACCATTGAAAGACCAACGAAATATTTAATCCATCGCAAATCTGTAGAAATAGCAGTTACTCTTATTGTTAAATCGCCTAATTCTTCATTAATTACTTCGACATGCTCTTTAATATCTGCAAGCTGTTCCGCAAGGTCTTTTATTCTCATAGACATCAACTATTTGAAACTTTTGTAGATTCCGTTTAAGAAGTCTTCTATCGGAACTCCAACGAAGCTCATTGCAAAGACTTTAGCGGGGTCAGTTATGTAAATTCCTATTATTCCGCCTGTAATTGCAAAAATCAACATTGTTCTGCAAAACTTTGCCCAGCTCCATTTTTCTCCGCTTTTTGCCCAACCGAAAAACGTCCTTACTACTCCTGCTATTATTCCCACTACAATAGGATGGAGCATAGCCATCACCATATTAATATTAATAATTTCAACTATAAAAATTATTATGGTCAGAGAGAAAAATTAAAAGCCTAAAAAACATAAATATATTAGAGATGGTGGTCAAATGAATAATATAATTAACTTTAGAAAGACAGTTTCGCCATTAACTGCCGATTCAGACACAAAAACAGCGTATCTCGATGGCGCAATAACAGAGATAATTTTGCATTTTCCACCAGGGTGCAATGCTCTGGTCGGTGTTAAGGTTTTTTTAAATACTCGACAAATATTGCCACAAGAAGGGGTAATAGCGTTGGACAATGCGACACAATCATTTAAGCTTTTTGTTCCATGCAAAAAAGGAGATATAATAAGAGTAGATTGGGAAAACCACGATGATACTTATAGCCACACAGTTTCAGTTATTGTTAATGTGGAGGGACATTATGAAAAGAGTTGAAGCATGGGGAACAGGAAGATTTGATTATACAAATGATATTTCCGCCCAGGTTCATCCAACAATTCGGGCAGGGCAGGGTTTCTATTCTTATTGCACTTATACGACTGTTCCAGCTCTAACTTCAATAGAAACAACTATTCCCATAGAATCTTACAATAATATCGTTATATTTGATGCTTATCTTTCAGCACCAAAAAATATTTTGATAGGGCTTAAATATGCAACTGTTGATTCAGAAGGAAATGAAAATGATGTTCTTTATAAACAGGATTACCACTCTATTAGACTCATATTCGAATCTGGACTTGTATTTAGCAATCTAAAAGTTACGATAACAAACTATGATATTGAAGACCATACTTTAATCTATTGTCATCATGGTTTGTATGGAACACAGGAGGTTGTTCCAATCGTAGAGTAAGAAGGTGTAATTATGAAAAGAGTTGAAGCATGGGGAACAGGAAGGTTTGATAATACAAATGACGTAACATTACAGGTTGTTCCAATAATGAGAAAAATGCAAGGGAGATTAGCATATATGCTTCAGTATCTTCACCCGGGCTATGCAGATTATGCTTTTTATGTTCCAACAGTATATGCTTATGGGCCTGAAATATACTATGAATTTCATGTGAAATCTTCAAGAAAAAACCTTATGCAAATTTTATTGGGAAAGCTAGATGCGGATACTTTACAATATAAAGGCACTGTTGCTAGAGCTTTTTGTTATGGAGGCATAGATTTTAAATTTCCGGCAGGGTTTTTTCTAGATAACGACCCATTGGAACTTTTATACTTCGAAATTTTAGATTACAGTGGAGATGATTGTATTTTAAAAATAAGTGGGAGTGGTGTTAAAGCAACTTATAAAGTTCCTTATCAATGAGGGGATTATGATGGAAGAAAAAATAAATGTAATAGTAAAATATAAGGGTAAAAAACCTTCTATTAAAGACTTGAAATTTGAAGGGCAAAAGATAGAGGGGGATAAAGTTATAAATTTAAAGCTTGGAGAAATAAAGTTTGAAAAGGTGAGAGAATGATTGATGTATATCCAAGAGTTTTATCCGCAGGGCAAGATTCTTCTGGAACAATTATTCCATTTAATGTAGATTCTAATGGAAATCTGTATGTTATTGAAGTTGCTCCATCAGGCACAGTTAAAACAGAGAATGTTGATATTGTTGCACAGAGTTATAGTCCTCTGAATGTTAGCATACCTACAAGCTCCACTGTGCAGGTTGGCAGTATAGATGGATTAACTATTAGTGGTGGGACAATTGGTGTTGAAACTGAATGGAGCACTACTTCCACTATTCCGATTACCTCACAATTCATAGATTCGGCAGGAACATTATATGACCAGACACTAGTAGATACTTCACAACGCTTGATTCTTGCTCCTACTTCAACGGTGCAAGCAGTTAGTGCTCCTGGAACAGGTTCAACTGTAGAAGTAGGCAATTGGCCAGCTACTCAGGATGTAAATTTAGTTAATGATAGTGGAACAATACAAATCGGTAA
>JAGGXN010000151.1 GCA_021163065.1 Archaeoglobaceae archaeon
AAAGAATACGTTTGTGAGCTTTGTGGAGCAGTATTTACAGACTTAGACGAATGCTGTGAGCATGCTGAGAAAGAACATAAGATTGCAAAAAATGCATGTGACATGGTTTGTTCTGAGAAGAGGTGATACTTAATGTATGATACAAAATACGTCATTTTAATTGCCATCGCCTTCATTATTGCAATAACATCTCCAATGTGGTATCATGCAGTCGTTGGTAAAGTGATTGCTGAACCTGAGTTGGAATTACCTCCAGGGCACTGTATTGAAGACAAAGAATGGATGAAGGCTAACCACATGAGGTTGCTCAAAGAGTGGAGAGATGAAGTCGTTAGGCATGCTGATAGAACATACTACAGTTTTACTTATCCTGGAGAAGCTTACGATAAAAACACCGAAACTTGCTTTAAGTGCCATACATCGAAAGCAAACTTCTGCGATAAATGCCATGATTATAATGGTGTGACACCAAATTGCTGGGATTGTCATGCAACACCTGAGTTAGTTAATAAATAATTTTTAATTTTTGTTTTAATTTTAGTATTTTAAGTTAAAGTTTTAAGCAAAGTCGATTTAACTTTTGCAATGCATGAAATGAGTTTTGCTATGGCTTTGTTGGAGAATGCTTTAAGAATTGGCGAGGAAAAAAAAGCTAAAAGAATTTCAAAAATAAGAATTGAGATTGGCGAGCTTTTATTAATAAATCCTGAGCAACTAAGATTTTGCTTTGAAGCGGTTTCAAAAAATACAATTGCTGAAAACGCTGAATTGGAAATAGAATTTACTAAAGCAAGAGTTAAATGCAGCATCTGTGGTAAAGAATATGACGAAATCAAAAACATTTGTGAGTGTGGTGGTTTTATAGAAGTAAATGGTGGAAAGGAAATGATTATAAAAAAAGTTGAAATGGAGGTTTAGTATGCACAAAATTGAAGTTGATGCTAAAATTGATGTACTATCTTTAAACAAGAGATACGCCAAAGAGAATAGAGAATTCTTTAGAAAAAACAATATTTTGGTTATTAATGTAATGGGTGCAATTGGTTCTGGGAAGACGTTGTTAATTGAGAAAACGATTGATAGCTTAGGTTATAAGATTGGTGCTATACTTGGTGACGTTGTTTGTAAAGCAGATTACGATAGAATTTCAAAGCATAAAGTTAAGGCTAAGGCTATAAACACTGGTAAGGAATGCCATTTAGATGCTCATCTAATAAATCACGTAATTGATGAATTTGATGATGTTGACATTTTATTTATCGAAAATGTTGGAAACCTAATTTGTCCAGTCGATTTTGATTTGGGTGAAGATATTAGAGTCGTAATGGTTAGCGTTACTGAGGGAGATGACGTAGTAGCAAAGCATCCAGAAATTTTTAGAATCGCTGATGTAATAATCATAAACAAAGTTGGACTTGCAAAGTTTGTTGGAGCAAATGTAGAAAAAATGTTTAATGATGCCAAAGACTTAAATCCAAAAGCAAAGATAATCAGGATGGATCTAAAAGAAGGTATAGGATTTGATGAATGGCTTGATCTGGTGAATTCATATGTGTCTCGCCATAATAGGGAAGGTTGAAAGCATAGAGTATCCATTTGCAACTGTTAATTTCAAAGGAACGAAAAAGAAAGTTAGAATAGACTTAATTGAAGACTTAAAGATTGGAGAGTACGTTTTAGTGCATGTAGGCTTCGCAATTCAGAAAGTTGATAGTAGAGAAGTTGAGCAATATAACGAGATTTGGGAAAATGTTATTAATAGCTTACAATGAGGAGCAAGATTATATTTGAACTAGCAAAAAAAATTGAGAAGGAAGCAAATGGGATTCGTGATATAAAGATAATGCACCTTTGTGGAACTCATGAAGATACGATAACGAGGTACAATCTAAGAAGTTTAATGCCTAAGAATTTGAAGCTCTTAAGTGGCCCTGGATGTCCCGTATGTATAATTCCAGATGCTGATTTGCAGGCTGTATTTCATTTAATTGAGAATGCAAATGTTGTTCTAACAACATTTGGTGATATGGCGAGGGTCCCTTTCGAAGGAAAATCGTTGTTTTACTTTAAGTCTAAGGGTTGTGAAGTAAAAATTGTCTACAGCATATTTGATGCTTTAGAAATTGCAAAAAGAAGCGATAAGCCTGTTGTGCACTTTGGAATTGGATTTGAGACTACGATGCCCTCTACTGCATTGGCAATCTTGGATGGTATAGAAAACTTCTACGTGTTTTCGTCTCATAGGTTCTTTGTCCCGGCAATAAATCATTTACTATCCTCGAATATCAAAATTGATGGTTTCATAAATCCCGGACACGTTTCAACAATAGTTGGTGTTAAAGCATATGAAAAAATTGAAATTCCTCAAGTTATTGCAGGTTTTGAGCCTGAAGATGTTATGCTTGCTGTTTATCAGCTTGTTAAATCTATAAAAAATGGTGAAAACAAGGTGTTTAATGAATACAAAAGGGCTGTGACTTATGAAGGAAATGTAAAGGCTCAAATGGTTATGAATGAAGTTTTCGAAAGAGAAAATTGGGATTGGAGAGGTTTAGGAGTAGTTAAGGATTCTGGTGGAAAAATAAGGAAGAAATACGAAGAATACGATGCGTTAAAGGTTTTTGAAGATATTTTTTCAAATTTTGAAATTAAGGAAGATCCTAAAAAGAGAGCTTGTAGGTGTGGAGATGTTTTGAAGGGATTAATTGAACCTTTAGAATGCCCACTATTTAACAAGGTTTGTAATCCAAAGAATCCTGTAGGGCCATGCATGGTTAGTGTTGAAGGTACCTGCAACATTTGGGCGAGGTTGGGAGGATGTTAAAGAAGGTTATCGCCGCCGCCTATAAGAGTAAAGGTAAAAAAGAAATGTCGAAATCTGAGCTAATCCACACTCTATCGTTTGACCTAAATTTTTTTACCCATGAAACGAGCAAAAAGGTTGTTGATTTTGCTAAAAGAGATGGTTTGATAAGTGGGGAAGATAAAATTAAACCACTCTTTGATGTTGATTCCGTTGAAGTTCAACCAAACTTTAAGCCAGATGTAAAAAGGTTGTTTTCATCATCAATATTTGATGAGCTAATTGATAAAATTGCAAAAAAGATTGGAAAAGAGCGTAGTGAAGTTGTTGCAATGATAAACAAAAAGCAAGAAAAGTTTGGAAATCTGTTATCTGCTGAAGTTGTTGCGTTAATAGTAGCAAAAGAACTTGATATTGGTATTAAAGATTACATAAACAAAGTTGAGGCTGAAATCTTTGGAATTGAGAAAAGTGAAGAAAAAGTTTTTCAGTTTGAATTGGAATAATGAAACTAATTCCAAATGTTCCTGCTTTGCTATTGAAGAATAAGGTGGTTATAGCAGACGTTCACTTAGGACTTGTAAGTTTTTTTGATAAAGAATTAATCAAACAAGCTTCGAATCTTGCTAAATATGGGGATGAACTAATAATTTTGGGAGATTTAAAACACATAGGTAAAAAAGGGAGAATTAAGGAGTTTGTAGAGATTTTTGACAAAGAAATTACCTTGGTTAAAGGTAATCACGATGTTAAAATAAACGTTAACATAAACATTGAAAGCTCGAGGGGGATTAGAATTGGAAAATATGGACTTTTTCACGGACACGCTTTCCCTAGTGATGACGTTTTGCAGGCTAAGAAGCTAATATTTGCACATGCACATCCATCGATACTCTTGACAGATGAAGTGGGAGGTTTAAAAGAAAGAGTTTGGTTAGAAGGTAAAGCTGAAATAGATGGTGAGAAAAAAGAGTTGCTTGTAATGCCTGCTTTTAATGAAATGTGTGCATCAACAGCGATAAACGTGGAAAAACCGGCGGGTGTTATTTTTAGGAAATGGAATTATAAAAAATCTAACGCAATTCTTTTGGATGGAACACTTGTAAGTTTGGAAAGTTTAATAGAAATTAGCTAATTTAGCTAACCCCACCTTGGATAATCAACTTCTATTCCCAAAATCTCAAGGGCTCTTGAAACCGTATTGTTGACTATGTCCTCTATACTCCTAGGCTTAGTATAAAAAGCAGGAATCGGGGGCATGATTGTTGCACCAATTTTTGCAAGCCTAGCTAGCATTTTTAAATGCCCGTAATGCAAAGGAGTCTCTCTTACCAACAAAACAAGTTTTCGCCCCTCTTTCAAGCAAACATCAGCAGCCCTTGTAATAAGGTTATTTGTAATGCTGTACGCAATGCTTGCTGCCGTTTTTATGCTGCAGGGTGCAATTAGCATCCCATTATGCTTAAAGCTCCCGCTTGATATTGGAGCTTTTAATTCATTCTCCTCGTAAAATCGATCAGCTAGGGATTTAATATATTCTATGCTGTATTCCGTTTCAACTTCTATTGTAATCTTAGCCGAATTTGAAATAATTAAATGAGTCTCAACCTTATTTTTGAGCATCTCAAGCGCTCTAATTCCATAAATTTGACCCGACGCACCAGTTAAAGCAACAACTAATCTCACTTCAATTCATCCCATTTCCTTTTTCTCCCGATTCTGCCTCTTCCCATGTAAACAATTAAACCAACAACTATGATTGCAGCAATAATTGCTACAAGCTTTACATCCAATTTCTTAGTAATTGTACTAATATCAAAGCTATTCTCCGTCTTTTTAGGAGTAGGAGTAGCTTTACCGCCCAACGAATTCTGAAGTTGTGCAATATTGGTTTCGATGTTGGCTTTCATTTTTTCAACATTATCTATTACTTCCTCAGCTCTCTTCTTTGCAACGTCGTATTTGCCATCGTTAATATAACCTCTAACTTTTTCCAATTTATCAAGCTGAGTGTTGTAGTCACTTTTTATTTTTGTTAGATTAAACTCATACAGTGTAACGACAATGCCTTTGTTTTTAGCTTGTTGAATTAGGTATTCAAACTGCACAATTGAAAGCTTAGCCTCATCAAGTTTTTTGTTTGCTTTGCTATATAAAAATTCAGCTCCTGTTTTGCCAATTTCCTTTTCTGCTTTGCTTAAACTTTCTTCTACTTTTCTAAGTTTTTCATCTGAATCTAAGTATCTGTTTTTGTTGTAATAATTCTCAGCATTTTCTAAATTCTCTTTTGCCATTTTTAAGAGTTCGTTTATTTCTACAGTATCAGCACCTATATTTTCTAAATCGCTCGTTTTTAATTCTAGATCTTTTAATTTAGATTTCAAAGAATTAATACTCTCTAAGAATAATTTTGGATTAATAACTTTTACTTTTACACTTGGCAAAGCATCATCGCTTGCATCACTTACATTTATCCACAAAATTGATATCTCACTTAATCTCGACTCTATTGCCGGAATCTCACCTTTTAGTTTAACTTTTATGTAGTTTAAACCTTTTTCCCACTCACTCACTTCAATATGTTTTTCATTTAGGTAAAGGACTCCACCTTTTTTGTAGGCAACTACAACCTCAAACTTTGGATTTACCAGTGATGTATGTAAATCGTAATACCTTCCATCCAATTTTACAGCATAATCTTCAATCTTTGGGGCTATTGTGTAA
>JAGGXN010000160.1 GCA_021163065.1 Archaeoglobaceae archaeon
GAGATTACAAAGTATGACAAAGCCTTAGAAGTAATTGCCTGCTGGGCTAAAGAACATTACTACAGAGTGCATTTAAAGGTCTTTAGATCAACATCAAAAGCTGGAAAGTTGTATGAAAAAATAGGCTATCTTTTGCACTGCTTCAATTGTCTAAATCGCATTTGGTTTCCAATGAACGGAGAGATTAAGGAAAAATGCAAGTGTGGAAGTAGATTTACATTAATTGGCCCTTTATGGATAGGAGAGTTGCAAAACAAAAATTTGATTGAAAAAGCAATTGAAATTGAAAGAAGTGGCTTGAGAAGGGAAAAAATTCTAAAATTTTTTGAAAGAATAAAGAACGAAATAGATGTCCCGTTTTACTACGATGTCCATGAAATCTCAAGAAAGATGAAGATTGCACCACCTACTATGGAAAAAATAATGTTAGAGTTTGAAAGAGAGGGATTTAAAATCTCAAAAACAAGATTCTCACCACTATCATTTAAAACGGATGCAAAAATAGACGATGTAAAGAAACTGTTGCTAAAAATAAGCTAGGATCTAACACCCAATATCGAGCTTGGTGATCTCGCAATTCTCCTTCTTTTTTTGCCATCAGAAGTGTACTTCTGGTTTGGTCCCGGCTTTTTGTAATTCTGCCACTTTGTTGGAACTAGCCTGTATTTCCCCCGCCTATTTTTTATCTTGACCCACGTAACACTTCCAGTTTTACCCATATTGCAGTAAAAATTTTTAACGTTATAAAAATCTTGTGTATAGCTTGGTCAAAAAGCAAGATATTCTAAGAGATATCTAAATTAAGGTATGCCGGCAAGCATATAGTGGGTTAGTAGAAGTACCCTAATTACTAACAACAATAAAGGAAATCGTGATCTTGTTTAAAATTTTCGTATCACCAAAGGCAAAATTTTTGCCGATAATAACTATAAGGCTCAAAAGCGTTGATGAAAATTTTTGGGCAACATTTGACTTTTCGGTGAAAGAGTTTATCATGTTCTTAAGAAAATGCTCAAAGCTGAAATGATAGAGAAAACGGAGAAAGGCTACGTTTTAAGCTTGAAGTTTGCCAATAAGCTAAGGAAATGGGCTAAGGAATGAGAGGAGACGACAAAATGAAAAATACCAAGATGGATTAGAGTTCTGAGCTAGATTCGAAATCCTGATAGAAGATTTTCTTAAAAGGTAGCAACGTTTTTATCTAACTTTACGAATTTGAAAGTATGGAAGTTATTGAGATTTTGAAGAGGATGGAAAACAAGCTTAACGAGATCGATAAAAGGCTTAAGAGGATAGAAGAAGAGCTTTTCAATGAGTTGAGCGAGGAGAAACTTGAAGAAATTAAGAAGGATATCGAAGCTTACGAAAAAGGAGAACTTGAAACGATTACCCTTGACGAACTGAAAAAGGAACTTGGAATCGAGGATGAAGTTTGAAGTTGTTCTAAAAAAGAGTGCTACTAAAGATTTGAAAAAACTCAGTAAAACAGACAGAATTAGAATTTTTAAAGCTCTCAAAAGGTTAGAAGATCCGTTCTCTCTTGACATTCGAAAGCTCAAGGACATAGAGAATACCTATGCTGTAAGAGTTGGAGGCTTCAGAATCGTGTTCAAAATCTATTTCGACAGAAAAATCGTTTTTGTCACTCGAATTGACAAAAGAGAAAGAGTTTACGATCGCTTATAGCTCTCTGAACAACAAGAAACGTATGAAGTAGACAATCATCATTCCTAATAGAGTAAATCAAGAGGTAGCAACATTTTTATCCTACTTTACAAATTTGAAAGTAAATGGAAATGCATTTCACGAGACATGCAAGAGAACAACTTGAGAAGAGGGAAATCAAAGAAGAGGACGTTGAACTCGTTTTAAAGAATCCCGACGGCATCTATTACGATCTGAAGGAAGGAAACTTCGTAGCGGTTAAGAAGATAGATAATATGTTGTTAATAGTCGTATTCGAAGAGGTATTTGGAGGATTTAAGGTGATAAGTGTGATAAAAAGCTCGAAATTGAATTTGCCAAAGAATAGGGTTAAAAGGGGGAGGTGGATAGAAGTATGAAGGTCAGGTTCGATCCAGAGGCTAACATCCTTTACATTTCAATTAAAGATGACAAAGTCAAGGACATGGAGGACATAGACGATGACATCTGGGTCGAATACAACGAAAAGGGTGAGATAATCGGAATTGAAATTCATCGTGCCAAAGAACTGATAGTTCCCGAAATCTTGAAGTTTATCGAATCCGTAAAAAGTTTGAAGGTTTAAAGCTCCCTCAGCTCCTTAAACAACATGGAACGCATGAAGTAAACGATCATCATAACGCTCAATATGGATGCATGCTCGTAACCGCTCCTCAGAGCAAGAATCAAAATAACTCCGATAACTGCAATTAGAAAGAGGGGGAACAGGGTAACGGACTCCTTCGGAAGTTTAAACCTCTCATTCTCGAAATCATGGCTTTGTAAGAATTCAACGAGCTTTTTATTGGCTAAAGCTTTTCTCTCGTTCTTCACTCCGACGTAGAGGGCTTCAATTCTACCAAACTTGATCAGTTCCTCTAAGAAGATCAAAAACTGTTTAGGACTATTTTCGAAATGATTAAAAACAAGGTGATTTTCTAGCGTAATAATGATTTAACGAAATCTCCAAATTATTTTTCACTCTACTCAACCCCTGCAAGATTTAACAAGAAAAAGATAAGATAAGTCAAAAAACGACAGAACAATGGAGATCAAGAATATGATGTCAAAATAACATATAAAAATACGAGTGTTAAAAACGTTAAATTACGCATTTGTTGTTAAAGAAATTCGATAATTGAAACAATCTTTGGAAAATTACTTTGTATTTATCAAAATTTTTAACCAAAGTGACTAGACAGGATAAGTGGTTAATGACGCCCGGGCCGGGATTTGAACCCGAGGCGCGGGCTCGACAGGCCCGCATGTTAGGCCTGGCTACACCACCCGGGCATCTAGCAAGACCTATGCCAAATTAGTTTTTTAAACATTTTGGTTTAAAAACCCAAAATGTTATCTTCTATCATCATTTCATAAACCCTAAGCATCTTGTCACTCATGTAAAATTCTTGTTCAGGGGTTAAGAATGTTATTCTATCTCCTACCTTCCTAACTAAATGGTATCTACCCACCAAATTCATCGAATCGTCAGCATAAACTTCTACCCCATTTTTCTCTCTTACAATATTTATCAACCTTTCCTCAACTGGACTAAAGCTTTTGTAAATCAAAACAATTTCCTTTGAAAACTCAGGAGCGATTTCTTTAAAGTATCCAACGTAAATTTCATTTCTCCAATGTAGGATTATCAACTTCAATTTCTCATTTCTCCAATTTACCATTTTATCAACCCCTTGTAGCCTTCTTGTACGATTACGATTAAATATTTAAATACCTTAAGTTTTCTTTAGGCAATAGGTGATCGAATGGATAAAGAGATCGAAATCCTAAAAATCTTAGAAGAAAATGCTAAGGTAAACGCAGAGGAAATTTCCGAGATGACTGGTTTTTCTAAAACTGAAATTGAAGAAATAATAAGAAAGTTAGAAGACTCAAGAACGATTTTGAAGTATAAAACAATTGTTGATTGGGAAAAGGTTGGAGAAGAGTTCATATTTGCTGTAATTGAAGTTAGAGTATCCTTAACAAGGGAGAAGGGTTATGACGATATAGCCAAAAGAATTGCAAAATTTCCCGAAGTTCACGCAATCAGGCTTGTTAGTGGAGAATATGACTTTCAAGTAATTGTTAAGGGTAAAAACTTGAAAGATGTTGCATTCTTTGTTTCAGAAAAAATCTCAACAATTCCTGAAGTAAAAAGTACCGTTACTCACTTCGTTTTAAAATCTTATAAGGAGGAAGGAGTAACACTATTTGAGGATGAAGAAGACAGGAGGCTGGCAATTGTCCCGTAGAAGAGTAGCTAAAAAAGTTGAGGAATTGAAACCCTCCGGGATAAGAAGATTTTTTGATCTAATTATTGGTAGAGATGATGTCATCAGCCTTGGTGTTGGAGAGCCTGACTTTCCAGTTCCTTGGAGAATTAGAGAGGAGATGATATACTCCTTGGAGAAAGGTTACACATCCTACACATCCAATCATGGCTTGTTAGAATTGAGGGAGGCAATTGTAGAATACTACAAAAAATTCGGTGTTGAAACAATACCAGAAAACGTTATAATAACTACAGGGGTCAGTGAGGGTGTTGATATAGCCTTGAGAGCTATACTCGATGATGGGGATGCTGTTTTAATTCCTGAACCGTGTTACGTTTCTTACAAGCCAATGACCATCTTGGCTAATGGAGAAGCGATTACGATTCCAACAAATCCAAAATTCAAGCTAAACTACGAGCTAATTTCACAATATGCCAAAGAAACGAATCCAAAGGCTATAGTTCTAAATTACCCAAACAATCCCACGGGGATGAGCTACACAAAAAGAGAGCTTGAAGAGATCGCAGATGCAGTTATAGAATACGACATGCTTGTTGTATCTGACGAAATTTATGCAGAATTAAGTTATAAAGAAAAACACGTTTCAATAGCTGCCTTAGAAGGAATGGCTGAAAGAAGCATAATTTTGAATGGATTCTCAAAGGCGTTTGCAATGACAGGCTTAAGAGTGGGTTACACCATTGCCCCTCCAGATGTAACTGCTGCTATGCTTAAAATTCACCAGTATTCTATGCTATGCGCACCAATAACTGCTCAAATAGGAGCTTTAGAGGCTTTGAAAAATGGTGAGGACGAAATAGAGAATGTAAGGGCTGAATATTTAAGGAGAAGGAATTTCTTTGTTAAAAGATTGAGAAGAGTTCTAGAAGTTGACATGCCCGAAGGTGCATTTTATGCTTTTCCAAACATTAAAAGTACTGGATTGAGCAGTGAAGAATTTGCTGAAAGGCTTTTAATGGAAAAAAATGTGGCAGTAGTTCCAGGAAATGCTTTTGGAGAGTGTGGTGAAAGCTATATAAGATGCGCATATGCTGTGAGTATGGATAAACTTAGAGAAGCTGCAGAGAGGATAGAAGAATTTGTTAACAGCCTAAAGTAGCATGGTAAAAGTAAAGCTGTTTGCAAACTTTAGAGAAGCTGTTGGATCAAGAGAAATAGAAATTGAAGCTGGATCTATAGAAGAATTGCTATCTTTGCTTATCGAAAGATATCCCAAGCTTGAAGAATATTTTAGTGAAGATAGGCTTAAGGATTACGTCCATATCATGGTTAACGGTAAAATTATCGAAGATTTAGCAACAAAACTTAAGCAAGATGATGTTGTAGCGATATTTCCTCCTGTTAGCGGTGGTTAAGTTTTCCAAAACAGTAAAATAAATTGATGCAAAATAACTATTGTGGTAAGGTTTCTACATATAGCTGATGTGCATTTAGGATTCAAGCAGTATGGTAGTCAAGAAAGGCTTATAGACTTTGCACAGGCTTTTAAAAATGCTATAAAATTTGGAATCGAAAAAAAAGTTGATTTTATAATAATTGCCGGAGACCTTTTCCACAAGAAAAGCGAGGTTGATCCATTAACCCTTACACAAGCTACAAAAGTTTTGAGTATGGCAAAAAAAGCTAAAATACCCGTTATAGCCGTTGAAGGAAATCATGATGCAACGTATTTTAAAGATCAATTCTCCTGGATGGATTATTTGGCAGAGAATGGCTATTTAATAAATTTAAAACCTTCCATTGAAGATGGAATAGTTTTAAATGAGTGGGATGGGAGGAGCGGAGCCTATATTGACATTGATGATACAAGAATTTACGGGATGAAGTACTATGGTTCTTTAACTGAAAAAATAATAGATGAATACGCAAAGAAAGTTAAGAAAAAGGATTTTACAATCTTTGTTGCTCATATTGGAATTGAAGGCTACATGAACATATATGGATGCATTCCATCAACAAAACTGCATAGACTTAAAGGCAAATTTGACTACATCGCATTGGGGCATATACACAAAGCGTTTGTTGAAGATTTCATATTCAATCCTGGCAGTTTAGAAACTTGTGATGCCTTGGAGTATAAATTTGAAAGGGGCGCATTTCTTGTGGAATTGGATGATAGCATAAAATACGAGCTTGTACAATTCCCAAGGAGAAAGTTTTCATTTTTGGAGCACGACTTTGTTAGTTACGATGATTTTAGATCTTTTCTAAGCAAAGTAAACAAAAATGAAATTGAAAATTCTGTCCTGCATTTAAAGTTGAATGCAAATAAGAGCATTAAGAAAATGGTAGATGAGCCTAAAATTAAAACGATGGTCAAGGAAGTTGTTAATCCATTGATTGTTAAAATTAAGTGGAACATAACCGATGAAATATTTACACCAATTTTGGATTTAAGCGCTAAGAAGAGCATTGAAATGCAAGTTATAGAGCAATTGCTTGAAAGCTTTCCATATGGCAAGATAGTGGATGAAATACTAAGGCTGAAGGCAATACTATCGAAATCCTACGACTTAAAAAGTGTTGATGAATTCGTAGAATCAATATTGAATTTAAAGGAAAAAAAAGAGTTGAACAACGTAAAAGTTGACTCAAAAGAATTAAAGGCAGACAAAGACCTAATTAAGCAGGATAAGGTGAAAAAAGTAGAAATTGGAGAGGAAGAGTGGGAGTGGTGGAAAATAAATGATACTAGAAGTTAGGCTATCTAACGTTAAAAGTTACTCAAATCAAACTTTAAGATTTACGGATGGTGTTAATGCAATAATAGGCGAGAACGGAGCGGGGAAGACAACAATTTTGGAGGCAATAGGTTTTGCCGTTTTTGATTCCTTACCATATAAGATAGGTGACTTTTTGAGGAGGGGTGAAAAGAGGGGAGAGGTTTGTGTAAGACTTCTAAGTCCAAAGGATGATAGAGTTTATGAAATTGCAAGAAAGTTTTCTGAAAGTGGCACAAACGAATACTATGTTCACGATCCTGAGGGTATTAAGGTTGCTGAAGGAATTTTAGAAGTAACAGATTGGGTAAAAGAAAATTTTGACGTTGAGATTAACACTAAAACGATGTTTGAAAACGCTATAGGAGTTTCTCAAGGCAAAATAGTTTCTCAATTCTTAGAAACTGCAAGCGTTAGAGATAAGATTTTCTCCCCGATATTGGGAATTGAAGGCTATAAAAAAGCATTTGAAAAAAGTAGAGAATATGAAAAGTATTTAGAAGAGAAAATTAGCAAGATAGACAAAGATTTGGCGGTTAAAAGAAAGGACATTGAGCGTAAAAATAAAGTTGAAGAGAGAATAAGAGAACTTGAAATTAAAAAAACTAAGCTTAAAAACATGCTTGATGAAATAATCAAGAAAATTGATCCAATTAAAAGTAGGATAGAAGAGTTTGAAAAAGTCTCAAGCAAAATAAATGATCTCAAAATCAAAGCCAAAGAAGTCAATACTAAACTAGAGTCAATAGATTTGCAGCTTGAAAAAATGGTTGATGAATTGGATAAAATTAAGGAAATTGAAAAGGAAATTGTTACCTTAAAGCAACGCTATGAAATGTTTGTTAAAGCGGACAAAGAGTATAATCTATTAAATTCAAAAATAGTAGAGTTGGAAAGTAAACTTAGCGAATTGAGAAGAGATGAAATTGTTTTAGCAAGATTAAATGCAGAAATTGAGAATTTAACAGAAAGATTGAAAAAGATTGAAAATAGCGAAGCAAAGCTGCAAGAAATTGTACCAATGGCAGAAGAGGAGGAGAAAATTCAAAATGAGCTTAAAAACATTGAAAACCTTGAAAAGATTCTCAAAGATTTGGAAGTTCAGATTAATAGAACTAAAGAAGAAATTGAGAGAAAAACGAAAATTCTAAAGGAATCCTACGCAAAGGTTGAGTTGATAAAAAAGCTGAAAGAAAAGCTAAGCAAAATTCCAGATGATGTTGAAAAGAAGAGAGATTTATTGTTAAAAAGAGTTGGCAAGCTTAAGGCAGAATTGGAGATTGAAAAGAGGGAATATGAAAAGGTAAAGGAGAACGTTTGCCCCATTCTTAATGAGAGTTGCGACAGACTTTTACATGCAAAAACAGATTTGGAGAGAAAAATAAAGGAAAAAATTTTGAAAATTAAGGAGTATGAAGAAAAACTGGAAAAGTTAAATGCGGTTTTAGATAAGAAAAAGAAGCTTGAAGTTGCATTAAATGAATTAAAAGGTGAAATAAAACAAATTAAGGAATTGAAGCTTGAAGTCGAATCTAAAAAGGATTTGTTGTCCGAGTTGATTGATAAAAGAAAAGAGATCAAAGTTAACATTGAGAAAAAAGACAATCTAATTAAAAAGCTTAAGGAAGTTGAAGGAGCGATTAAAAAAAGGATGACTTTAGAATCTGAGATTAAGGAAAAAGATATGGTTATTCAAAGTTTAAAAGCAAAGAGGAGAGAATTGGAAAGGATTAAAAATAAAATAAAAGATAAAGATTTTGCTGAGAAACAATATCTTGAGTTGAGGTCTAAGCTTGAGAAAATAAACAAAATTAGATCAGAAAACAAAAGGCATTATGAGAGATTTTTACAAATTAAAGATGCTTTAAAGAGGAAAAAGGAGATTTTAAAGAGTATTGAGGAACTAAAAAGTGAAAGAAAGGTGTTAATTCAAAAGAGAAGTGAGATTGAGAAAAAAATAGAAGAATTGGAAGCTAAATATGATGAAGAAGCATATCTAAAACTTAAAGAAAATTATCAAAATTTGATATCGAAAAAAGGTGAAATAGAGGGTTCAATAAAAGTCTTGGATAGGAACATCGCTGAATTAGAAAGAGAATTAGAAGAATTGCTGAAAATCGAAAAAGAAGTTGTAAAATTGGAAGATGAGCTAAAAAAGATTGAAAAAAAGTATAGATTTATTAAGGATTTGAGGGAGATCTTCAAAAAAGCAATACCGGAAATTACGAAAGCCTATGTTAATGCTGTTTCAATAGAGGCAAACAGAATATTCTGCGAAATAATGGATGACCACAACTGGGAAATAACCTGGACAGAGGATTTTGGAATAAAGGCAAAATATCGTGGCAGAGAAATCGATTTTGTTCAGATGAGTGGTGGAGAACAAATGTGTGCAGCCTTAGCCATAAGATTAGCTCTGCTGAGAGTTTTATCAAATGTTGGAATCGCATTTTTTGATGAACCTACACAAAATATGGATGAAACAAGAAGGAGAAACTTGGCTGCTCAACTTTCAAAAATTGAGGGGTTTAAGCAAATCTTTGTAATTAGCCACGATGATACTTTTGAAGAGATGGTTGAAAATGCAATAAGGGTTGTAAAAAAAGATGGAGTTTCATTGATTGAATTTTAATCAAAATAATTTGACAAATTTTTAAATACACGTAATTTGATTCTATCTCAAAAAAATTGAGGTGGTTGGATGAAGATTAAGGTAGCTTTTGTAGCCATGCTACTAATTTTAATTTCCATAACATCTATAGCCACTGCAACGACCTTTCATGGGAATGCTGAAAGGAGCGGGTATTTTGACTGCACTGGTGTAAAAATAGGCAAAATTCTTTGGAAAGCTAATCTGACTGGTTTAGTAGACGCATCACCGATATATTGGAACGGATACGTCTACGTTTCCAATTGGTATGGATGGAAAAATTGGAGTCCTGGATTGTATTGCATAAATGCTACAACAGGTGAGATAGTTTGGAGAAATGCGGAGATAACTGGAGCATCTACTGCAGCATTATCAAACGGCTTACTCTTCATAGGTTCACTTTCAGGAAAGCTTTACTGCGTTAATGCTACAACAGGCATTATAGTTTGGAACAAAACACTTGAAAACAATCCCGAATGGTATGGTATAGCTTCATCGCCATTGGTTTACAATGGTAAGGTTTACGTAACTACTTTCTCAAATGGTTGCTTGCACGCTTTAGATTTAAACGGAAACGAGTTGTGGAGTTATTCTACCAATGCAAAAAGTAGCTATTACTCATCTCCCTCTGCTTACAACGGAAAAATTTTCTTTGCTGGAGGCAACAAGCTTTACTGCTTGAATGAATACGGAAACGTTCTTTGGAGCTTTAACGCTTCAGATAAGATTTTAAACACTCCATCTGTTGGATATGGAAATGTTTATTTCGCAACCAAAGAGAGATTTTACTGTGTTAACGTTTCCAATGGATTAGAAAATTGGAACACATCTTTGAATGGTACAATTTCAACCGCTGCTTTGGCTTACGGAAATGCTTATATCGGCTCAAAAGATGGGATTTTCTACTGCTTCAACGCAACTACAGGAAAAGAAGTCTGGAAATTTAAGGCGAATGGAAAGATTGACTCTTCTCCAGCCATAGCTGAAAATATGGTTTATTTTGCAACAAACACACCAAATGGAACAATCTATGCATTAAACACTTCTGATGGAAGTTTAATTTGGAGTTATTCGTTAAACCCGCCTAAAGGATTTTACTACAACGTAATGTCCTCACCGTTCATTGCTGGAAACAAGCTGTTTATAGGAACTGATGATGGAAACGTCTATTGTTTCACCCCAATTTTGTGGAGTGGAAAAGTCAATTTAAGCTTAGCAAGCATTACAATAAACTTAACCGATGGGATAAAGCAAATAAAGGGAAATACGGCCTTAGCAGCATTAATTGAAGCATCTAAGATTGGAAAATTTGACGTTTCTGTTGTGAATTCGACATGGGGTTTGTACGTGGAAAGCATAGCAGGAATAAAGCCAAAAGGATTTAAGGGTTGGATGTATGCTGTTAATGGTATTATTCCAAACATTGGTGTTGCAGACTACGAATTAAAGGACGGAAATGTAATTGAATTTTTCTACGGCTCGTGGAATACAGACCCAAATGATGCTGAATACATTGTCACAATTTATGCAAACGTAACAAACGTTCTGTGGGATGGAGAAGTTAAACTAAAGCAAGGCACATTTAAAATTTCTATAAACAATAGCGAGTACGAAGTAAACAACTTAACAGCCTTAGGGGCTTTAAATGCTGCAAGTGTTGCAGCTGGGTTTAATTATACAGTAAATGACAAATGGTATGAATCGTGGAACTCACTTCTCGTTGATTCCATTTTTGGAATAAAAAATGAAGGCATGGCTGGATGGATGTACTGGGTTAACTATCCTAAGGACCCGATGCCTATGACGGGGGCTAATAGCTATAAAATAAAAGATGGGGATATCGTTTACTGGTATTACTCAACAAATATGAACGATACGCCATTAACAGCTCCATATGTAATAAAAGTAAAAGTAAAGGTGGAAAATGTAGTAATCAATTCCTTTAACGTTTCTAATGCCAAAAGGGGCAAATACGCTGAGGCTTTTGTTAATCTGAGCGTTGACGAGGATGATTGGTATGCAATAGTAGTCAGCGGAATTGACAATGGCGAGGCTATTGCTGGAATTTCTACTGCTTACTTAAATGCAAATGAAGCCACAACAATTCCAGTTTTAATACCCATACCTCAACAGATCCCTAATGGTGATTACAAACTTTACGTTGGAGTTTACAAGTTAAAAACTTTCCCAAATGAACTAATCAAGTGGTATGGTTACAAAATCTGTGAGGTGAATTGAATTGAGAAAAATTTTAATAATTCTACTTTCATTTTTTGTGCTTTCAATTCAAACAAGTGCATTAACAATGCACGTTGAAGGAAATCACGTCAACGATGTTGTAAAGGTTACCCTTGACAAACCATCTTTTGTTATCTTTAAGATAGACAATGGAACTCCCATATATGCTGAAGGTTCAGAAGTTGCTTTTATTCCGCATGTTACTGGAAAATTGTGTATAGAGGCGATCCATGGAGATGAAAAGGTTAGCAAAACCGTATCAATTGTAAAAACTGAAAAAACTGAAGAGATAACAAAAATTGGGGAAAACAGAAACTTTTTACCGCAAGGAGAATTTACTAAAAAAATTGATGGAAAAAATTATAGAATAGAGTGGAGAACCGCCTTAGGAGCTTTAGAAAAGGCATCCAAGATCAAAGATTTTAGTTACGTTTTGGAGAAGAAATCGTGGGGTCTTTACGTAAAATGCATAAAGGACAAATGCGAAAAAAGCGAAGGTTTTACATCTGGATGGATGTACTGGGTTAACTATCCTAGGGATCCTCTGCCAGGAGTATCAGCAGATTTATATGAAATCAAAGGCGGAGATAAAATAGTCTGGTATTTTTCAAGAAGTATGGATGAAACTCCAGAGACGTCGCCTTATAAAATCGAAATTTACGTTTCTAAAACTTACGATGTCAGCGTTAAAATTGTTTGGGGTAAAAAAGAAACCAAAGCTAAGTTTATAAAAGGTGAAACTCAAAGAGGATCTCTTTCAGCTAAGGAAGAAACTGAAATTATCCAAACCATTACTAGTAAATTTGACATAGTCAATTTAACACTCAAACCAAGTCAGGAGATTGAGTTAAAATCAATTGCTGCAAAAGATCATTTTTCAAGGAGTGTTTACAAAGCATTTGAATTGAACACAAATAAACCAGCTATCGGATTTGTAGAATTTAGAGTAAGCAAAGAATGGCTAAAGACTAAGGGCAATCCCGAGGATGTTATTTTAATGGATCTAAATAACGGGGATTTAAAAACAAAATTGATTGAAGAAGATTCAGAATACTACTACTATCGCTCAAACATAACATCTCCAGGAATGTTTGCGATAACTGTCAAATGGAGAGGTTTTCCCTTAAATGTTACAGATGCACCAATCATCAAAGCTTTAAAGTGGTTAAGAAGCATTCAAAACAAAGATGGTGGATTTTCAAATCCGGGTGAGGAAAGCAGTGTTTCAAAGACTTCATGGGCTATAATTGCATTGGTTGCTGCAAAACAAGATTTGAATGAATGGAAAAAGGAAGGAAAAACTCCTTTAGATTACTTAAAAGAGAACATAAACGAATCCATCGATAAAATGGGGACTGCTGATTATGCAAGAACAATTTTAGCCTTAAAAGCGGCTAACAAAAACCCAAGAAACTTCAATGGAATTGACTTTGTTGCAAAGCTAAAGTCTAAAATAAAAGATAATGGCCAAATTGGAGACTTTATTTACACAACGATATGGGGGGTTTTAGCCTTAAATGCGTGTGGTGAAAATACAACAAAGTCTGTGGAGTGGTTGATTAAGCAGCAAAATGAGGATGGTGGATTTGCTTGGGCAGTTGGGGAAAAGAGCGATTACGATGATACAGCAGCAGCGATTCAAGCGTTAATATCTTCAGGAGTCGATAAAAACTCTGAAGTTATCAAAAAAGCGTTAGAATACCTTAAAACTGGGCAAAACGATGATGGTGGCTTTAGATATTTTGGCAATTCAGCAAGCAACGCTGCAAGCGATGCTTGGATAATACAGGCATTGGTTGCCGCTGGAGAAAATCCGATGAAGTGGAGAAAAAATAACATAAGTGTTGTAGATCATCTACTAAGTCTTCAAACAGACGAGGGTTACTTCAAATATACCAACATTCAAACTTCAAATCCCGGATATATGACTGTCTGTGCAATCATGGCTCTGCTTGGAAAACCACATCCAATCAAGGCTGAAAATGAAAGTATAGAGCTAATCGAGCTTGAAGGGGAGAAAGTTAATAGCATTGAAACTAAGCCTATCAACCAATCTGCTGTTAATCAATCCATAGAGCAAGCTGAAAAGCAAGTTAAATCAACAATTGAAGAAAAGAAAGAACAAAAAACCCCTGGATTTGGAATAATTGCTGCTATGTTAGCAATAGCAATAGTGCTTTTAAGAAAGAAAACATGAAGAAAAGCTCATTTTTATTATTTTTGTTAATATTTTTGGCAATACTTTTAGCATCATGCGTAGAGTCAAATCATTCTAATTTAAATACCAACAACACTTTGATCGTTGAAGATGATTTTGGATATAAAATAGTAATCAAAGGCGTTCCTTCAAGAATTGTATCCTTAGCACCAAGCAATACTGAGATTCTCTTTGCCTTAGGTTTGGGTGACAAAATTGTTGGAGTTACCGATTATTGTAACTATCCTCCCCAAGCTTTGAACAAAACAAAGATTGGAGGGTATTCCACAATCAACATAGAAAGGGTTATTGCCTTAAAACCGGATTTAGTTGTTGCAGCATACGGAAATGGTAGGGAAACTGTAGAAACGCTCAGAAAGTTTAACATTACTGTTGTAGCATTAAATCCAAAAAACGTTAAAGATATAGAAAGAGACATACTATTGTTGGGCAAGATTACTGGAACAGAGGATAATGCCACAAAACTTGTTAGATGGATGGAAGAGAAAATAGAGTATATTAAGAAGAAAGTAAAAGGTAGGAAAAAGGTTAGTGTTGCGCACATTCTTTGGCACGATCCAATTTGGGTTAGTGGAAAGAACACATTTATAGATGAGGTAATTTCTATTGCTGGAGGGTGCAACGTATTTGATTTTGAGGGATGGAAAATTGTGAGCATCGAAGACTTAATTGAAAAGAATCCAGAGGTAATTATAGTGAGTAGTGGAAGCGGTATGGGGGGTAAAAGAGACGTTGTTTACGAATGGGTTGTGAGTGATGAAAGGTTGAAGGGCATAGATGCCGTTAAAAACAATAGAGTTTACGTTGTTAATGCAGATATAATATCTAGACCATCATACAGAATCGTTTTTGCAATTGAAAAGGTAGCAAAACTTTTACATCCAAATGCTTTTGAAAAATTGGTTTTACATCAATCCCAGAGTTGAAAGTTCCTCAGCAATTCTTTCAACAGCTTTTTGAGCATCTTCAGGATTTTTTCCCCCAGTAACAACCATTTTTCCAGATCCAAATATCAATACAACAACTCTCGGCTTGTCAAGCCTGTAAACTAATCCTGGAAACTGCTCAGGCTCATATTCAATGTTTTCCAAACCTAAACCAATTGCTATTGCATTCAAATTCAAATCAACTCCAAGGTCTGCTGAAGCCACAATGTTTTGCACTTTAACTTCTGGCTCTAAAATGACTGGAATTCCCAATTTACTTATAATTTTAACAACTTGTCTTACAGCTTTATTGGCATCTTCAACACTCTTTGAGCCCGTGCATACAACTTTACCACTTCTAAAAACGAGAGCAGCAGCTTTGGGATTTTTTGTTCTTAGCACCAATCCTGGAAACTGTTTTGGCTTGTATTCTGCATCTTTAATTTCTCTGGCAATCTTATTTAAATCAATATTTTCTCCAATTTGGGTTGATGCGACCACATTCTCAATTTTGATTTTGTAATCTTTCACATTATCACCTATTAAAAGGGTTTATAAACTATATAAATACCTTTGGTTGCATGCAGAAAATTGTCGACTTGTTCAAAGAAATGAGAATGAGACGTTTTATCTTGTTTATACTCTTTGCAAATGTCTTAGGCACAATTTATGGCTGGTATTACTACAAAAACCAGTTGATAAGCAATCCTTTCTATTTTTGGATTTTTATTGCTGACTGTCCAAATTCAACCCTATTTTTTTCCATAGCCCTCTTTTTAATGATCTTAGGAAAGAAGAGTGATTTTTTAAATTTCTTCGCATCGGCAAATTCGATTAAATACGGAACTTGGACTTGCATCATTTTATTATTACATCGCACCTATTTTTTTACCATAAATTTCAATTTGTATTCTGTAATGTTTGTTACACACGCTTTATTAATCGTAGAAGGGTTTTTACTTGCATATGCAACCAAATTCAACAAATATGCTTATCTAACGCTAATTTGGCTCTTTACAAACGATTTCTTGGATTATTTTGCAAATACGCATCCATACATGCCTGAAGAGGGTATAGAAGCGGTTAAAATTATAACGTTTTCCCTAACAATCTTTTCGTTTGCTGCCGTTTACGTATTATCAACGAAAAATCTATCTTACTTCTCAAATGAATGAAGAGCATGAATGCAAGAGAAGCCTTAGAGATTTCAAGAAAGGTTAAAGAGAACGTAAAAAAATCTATTAAGAAAATTGAAGATAAAGGTGTTAACGTTGGGATGGGTAAAGACGGAACACCTACAAAAAAAATAGATAAAGTTGCTGAAGATGCAGCGTTAGAAATTCTAAAAGAATATGATGTCAAAATTGTAAGCGAAGAAATAGGTGTTGTTGGTGATGGAGATATAACTGTTGCTTTAGATCCAATTGATGGAACGTTTAATGCATCGCGAGACATTCCAATATACTGCACTTCTCTATGCTTTTCAAAAAGCAAGTATTTTAGAGATGTTTTTCTTGGTTATGTTTATAACCTTGCCGTGGATGTGGAATACTATGCCAACAACTATGCATATAAAAATGGAAAGAAAATTGAAGTTTCGGATGAAAGTAGTATTTACTGCAATGCAATAGTTTACTATCCAAAGAAGGATTATGGGTTTAGGAGAATAAGAATCTTTGGTAGTGCTGCCTTAGAACTTTGTTTTGTAGCAGATGGTAGCGTTGACTGCTTTATAGATTTAAGGGGTAAAAACGGATTTTTAAGAATATACGATGTAGCCGCTGGAGCTTACATTGCTAAGCGCGCAAACGCCATTGTTACAGATTTAGAAGGCAATAGCTTAGATTACAAACAATTTACAATGGAGGAAAGGTTGCACATAATTGCTGCAAATAGAAAATTGCACGAAAAACTAGTTAAGCTAATTAAATAGCTTTTACCCTTTTTTTCAATGCTGGTGGACGAGGTTTCATCAGAATTCTGTTACCACACCTTGTGCACTGAATCAAATTTCTCTCCAAATCTACATCAACTTCTGCCCCACAGACAAGGCAGATGTAGCTCATCTACACACCTGCTCAACTACCTTTATCGCAGAAGTTCTTGGAACGTAACATCCACCAGCAAACTTGTAACCACAACTCTTGCATTCCCAAATTCCAGTGCCTACTCTCTTGACAGCCGTTTTACCGCATTTTTTGCACGTGTATTTCTTCCTTTGTACTTCCTCTATTTTTATGATAGCCCTCCTGACTCTAACCCCATATCTTGTCCCAAACCTACCTGCTGATTTTAATTTCTTTGTTGCCATCATTTTTGCAATACTCTTGCAACATTTAACGTTTGCGATGTATAAGGCAAAAATGAGATATCCAAAAACTTATTAAACTTTGTTAACTCTTTAAAAACAACATTACCAAAGTATGGGTGAAACGATGAGGTTCTTTGTCATAGGATTCGGTCAAGCAGGAGGAAAGATCCTTGATTTATTCATAGAGCATGAAAGATTGAGAGGTACTGAAAAAAATATGAGGGTTTTAGCTATAAACACAGCCAGAACAGATTTAATGGGCTTAAAAAATGTTGATATCAAAGATAGAATTCTAATTGGCCAAACAATTGTGAAAGGGCATGGTGTAGGAACTGACAACACCTTGGGAGCGAAGATTGCTCAAGAAGAGATAGAAACGATTTTAAATGCAATAGACGAACGTGGAACTCATGAAATTGATGCCTTCCTTATCATCTCTGGATTAGGAGGAGGAACTGGTAGTGGAGGCTCGCCAGTTTTGGCAAAGTATCTTTCTGAAATGTATTCTGAACCAGTTTACGCAATAGGTATGCTACCCGCTCCGGAAGAGGGCAAGCTTTATTCATTAAACGCTGCAAGGAGCATGATTTCCTTGCTCAAATATGTTGACAATTTGATTTTGGTTGATAATGGTGCTTGGAAGTTTGAGGGTTTAAGTTTAAAGGAATCCTTTGCTAAGATTAATGAGGAGGTAATAAAAAGACTAGGCGTTCTTGCAAGAGCAGGGGAACCTTTAGAAGAGGGGTTAGTTGGTGAAATGGTGGTTGACAGCTCTGAAGTGATAAATACACTCAGAGGCGGGGGAATCTCATCAATTGGTTATGCTACTACAAAAGCGGAAGACAAGAAAAAGAAGAGATTTTCAATATTTAAGAAAAAAGATAAGGGAATTGGGGAGATAGAGAACGATAAACCATTGAAAATTGCATCTTTGGTTAGAAGGGCCGCCTTAGGCAGACTTACAGTGCCCTGCAACATTAAAAGTGCTGAAAGGGCTTTAGTTTTGATTGCTGGGCCCCCAGAACATTTAGATAGGAAGGGATTAGAAAAAGCAAAGCTCTGGTTAGAAGACCAAATTGCTGGTGTTGAAGTTAGAGCTGGTGATTATCCAACGAGAAGAACTGAGTACGTTGCAGCCTTAGTTTTATTAGCCAACGTTACAGACGTACCACGAGTTAAAGAATTACAAAGATTAGCTGCAGAAGCTAAGGAAGAGGTTGACATGGCAGAAAGAAGTAGAATTGAAAAAACCTTAGCTTTGTTTGATGAAGACATAGAGCCACTAATATGAGGTGGTAAAATGAGGTTTGTAGTTCTGTTTATTGCTCTTCTACTTTTAATTACACCCTGCCATGCTGCAACCCATTTAACTGCAAACGATTTTGCAGATCCCCATCCTGTAATACATCCTAAGAAAGATTATTACAATGAGGGAGACGAAATTAGCTTAAATTACACAATAGCCCCAAAGATTGAAGATTATGCTGTAAAATTAGATGGAAGGTATTACGATTTACATACATCACTGGTAAATCCAAAGTTTGAGGTTGTAGTTGCCTACAAAAAAGGTGGAGTCCTTTACCTAAATGAAAAACATATTGAAGTAGATGAGTGGGAAAATGGTTTACACCACATAAAAGTTAAACTAAAAGGTGAGATTCCGGCAATAGAATCGAGATTAGACGAAATACCAATTTTATGGATAAATGTAAGTGATGCAAGCAATGATGCTTTGCCAAGTGTAAAAGTAAAAGTTATTAATCCAAAATTATTCTTAGAGAGTATTAATTCTTTGAAATCTAAATTAAAAGATCTAGAATTAAAAACGAGC
>JAGGXN010000052.1 GCA_021163065.1 Archaeoglobaceae archaeon
AAGTTGTTGTTGATGAGGGCGCTTTAAAATTCATAATGAATGGGGCAGACATTATGAAGCCTGGAATAGTTTACGCTGATGAGAATATAAAGAAGGGTGATTTTGTTTACGTTGCTGTTGAAGGAAAAGAAACTCCGATAGCTGTAGGCATAGCTTTAACAAATGGTAAAGAAATGACTGATGGTAAAGGAAAAGCTGTGAAAAACATACACCATCTAAAGGATAAGATATGGAAGTACTTCTTCAAATAATCACAAACCACAAACTTCATAAACACTTTTATAATAACTATCCCAAGGGCCCGTGGCTCAGCCTGGTTAGAGCGTGCGCCTGATAAGCGCAAGGTCCGGGGTTCAAACCCCCGCGGGCCCATGCTTATAATGTTTTTGCTTGAGTGTTTTACCAAGGTTTTGGAAATTTTTCAGAAATTTCCGGCACAAATCCAAATCATGTCTGATCCGTGTCACCAAACAGGGACAAATTGGCTGTCATTTTCCAAAGACAGGTTCTGTGAAAGGCTGTCACCTTTTGCATGAAAAAACCGATTGCTCAGAACTTTCGAACTCCTGACTTAATTAAAGAATTAGCCTTTTGGTAACTCTCTTAAACGACAAATAAACGGATCAGAATAAACTTCCCGTTTTTGTAAGTATTTTATTCATCCTGTCAACACTTTCCCTTAGATTCGATATCTCCTTCAGAATTTTTGCAAGGTATCTCTCAAACATTTCGGCATCAGCTCCCTTTTTTCTTGGGATGGATGCAAGATTTTCCAAATCTTCACCCAGATTAAAAAGTCTGAAGTAGTATGTTGCCTTAACAACAAGCCCAGTTCTCTTCAAACTTTTGAGAACCCTGCTCAGGGTCTTGTTCAGGGAACTCTCACGAAGTCCTGCAAAACTTTTAAGCCATCTTGCCTTTTTTGCAATCTCGCCAAAGCTCAGAGGCTCATCTCTTGCCGCAAGCATCAATGCTATATCAAAACATCTTTCTCTGCACTCTCCTCCTTTAACCTCTCTCTCAATAAACTCTCTCAGCTCATCTCTTGTAAAACAGGGCAGGCATTCAAGCAGCTCATCCCAGGTGCATACAAGTTTATCAAGCCTGTGCCTGTATCTTGCATATTCATTTCTAAGAGTTGATTTCGGCGGTTTCTCCCCAAGTTTCTTGATTTCAAGGATGAAATCGTTAAAATCTTCCAGTCTCCTTCTCACGTATTCGTTTTGCTGATTTTCAATTATCTTTCTTTCAACGGGAATCCTTTCCCTCTTAAGCTCCCTTTTGATTATCTCTGCAACCTCCTTGTTAATCTCATCCTTGGGATTAGCTTCATCCTGCGCCATAATTGTTAACATTCTGTAAAAACCTGCACAAAAAGAGAGATCATGACGATTTTATTTTTCCAATTAAGAACTCGTCTCATTCCAGTGTTTTACCAGTAAAATCGCTTGAATCAGACTTGTATCCGTGAAATTAAGGTACGGAACAATTTTTACCATAAAAACTCCTTTACCCGCGCTTTTTGTTATGGCGAAAACGAATTTAATTTTAGCTGAACAATCTCAAACATGTTTTATCTGATTGAGGCCATTTCTGGTGAGAAGCTCAACATGAAAGCTCTAAGTAAAAGAGAATTACAAAAAATGAATGAAACAAAGGCTGCAATTCTTAACATACTGGCTGAGAATAAAGATAAGCTGTACAGCGCAAAAATGCTTCAAAAGGAACTTAAAAAACGAGGAATAGACACAAGAGTTGATAATGTTCGATATCATGTTAATGAACTTTTGGAAATGGGATTTGTGAAAAGAGTAGAGGCAAGCAAGAGATTAAAAAAGTCTGTTCACGATCCGAGAGCGAGGTATTTCTACAGGTTAAATACCGAGTACATCGGGTTTTACTACATTTATCCAGAGGATTACAGACAAATTGAGCAGAGGATTCCAAAGGGCAGATATGATCTGCTCGTGTTTTTGGAGTATGATGTGCTGAACATGGAAGGAGATATAGCCGTTTCAGAGTTTTTTGTTTTTACAAACAATGGTGATGAACCAATAAAAGGGCAGAAACACTGGTTCTTCACAGAAGAAGGTTTTATAACATTTGAGGAACTCGAACTGGAGGCTTTTGATAATAGTGGCAGTAAACTGCAGGTGGAGCTTCTGGATGAAAGCGATATACCCAGAAAAAATGTGCATGTAATGATACACTTCGAAAGAGCGGTCAAAAAGAACGAAATTTACCTGTACTGGTACAGACGCAGGAGAAAGAAAGCTATAGCTCTGAAGGGAGATAGGATATACTACGATGCAAAAACACCAGCAAAGCTAGTTCTCATAAGTGCCACCCTTCAAAAAGAAGTGAAAGCAATAAAAAGAGTAATCGCAACGTTTAAAGATCGAGAAACCGGAATAAGTGCAATGGCATCAGTACAGCCCTTCTGGTATGTGCATGATGGAAGGGTGAAGCTTCTCTGGTATATTCCTGAGCCTGTGGTTGGCAGCACGTATACCATGGAGTGGGAGTCGGTCATCTAGTAGCAAGGATCATCTCCATGTCCTGTCAAATCAGCGATGCGGTGTTTATACACATCTGTTCTCTTTTTTCCAGGAATTAGCTCAGCATCCCTGATCCATGAAGCCACATAATCCACTTTCCAGCCATTTTCACAAACTCTATCTATGAACTCTAAAATTTGCTTCCCCCTTACTTCTTTTCTGCCCAGAAGTTCTTTTTCGTCTATCTCCCAGTATGTTATTCCATATATCCGTAAAGCAGGATTGCAGTGGATTGGTTTTATTCCAAGGCTTGCAAGCTCACTTGGTCGCACTGTTATTGAGTCCTTTATTATATCTCCATCATGCGCTACTAGGAAATGGTATGTCTTTACTCTTTTCTTTTTAGCCGTCATGAAAATTTTGGTGGAATAAAAATTTTTAATACTTTTATCCTCTGATAGCCTGAACTAGGTGCTGTTCTTCACCTATGTGACGTTCTGTCTCGCAAATGTCTCAAATCAGCTTTTCTGCCCCTTTTCAAGATTATCTACTTGAGGTGATGCATGAATGGGCAGTGGAAAAAGAACCGTGTATGTGCGTGTGGGAACCGACAAGGTGCCCGTTGAGATAGACGAGAAAACGACTGCCGGAGATATAAAGAAAAAGCTCGGAAGGACGGACATGATTCTGACCGTGAACGGGAATACGGTGGCGGACAGCGACAAGATACTGCCGCTGCTCACCGAGGGGGAGAACGACGTAAGGCTGATGCCAGAATCACCTGTCGGTTCCCTTTTTCCATTTTTTACCGGAGAAAAAAGGCTCAGACAGGAGGAGACCCTGCTCAGGGAGATAGGGTTTGTCCCCACCGGAGCGAGGAGATTCTCGGGGTTTGTCAGGACAGGTAGCAGAATAGTCAAAATGCATGTTTACCTTCCCTCGACGTTCCCCTACTCGAGACCGATCATAACCATAGACGACCCGTACTTTCTGGAAAAGCACCCGTGCATAATGGAGCGTGATTACGGAATAGAGGTTCACTTCCACGATGAGGACTGGAAACCATGGATGCATGCCGCAGACCTTGCGGTTCAGGCGATAGCATTTCTCAAATCGGTTGA
>JAGGXN010000189.1 GCA_021163065.1 Archaeoglobaceae archaeon
AGCAGGAAGAGCGCGTGCTTGGTAAGCACGAGGTCCCGGGTTCAAATCCCGGCCGTGGCTCTTTTATTTCCGGTTCTAATCCCTCTCATGACTTTCAAAGTGGCGTGTACACCTATAAGCTTTTCTCTTTCTAACTAAGTTATGAGTTTGGGAATTAATGTAATGAATGCAAAAGTAACTGCAACGAATTTAGATAAACTCAAGAAATGGCTTGATAACATTCCAAAGATTGCAAGAGAGAAAGAATCAACAAATGTCTTAGCTTTCGTCTTTTTCGTTGAGGTGTTTTTTCTGAGTTCTTCCTTGACTTCGTTGAACCAGCCCTGTTGGTTGTCTTTGCATTTTTCTAGCGACTATGGTAGATTGAAAGAAGCAAGGGCAGCAGATTCCTTTGTCCTTAAACGAGCTTTCATTTCAGTGTTGATTGGCCACGATGCTGTTATAACAAGCCCTGAATCAAGGAGAGAGTTTATGAGTGTTTCCCAGCCCGAAGTGTTGTTTTGTGAGCATAGACAATTATAGCAATTCCGTTTGGTTTGAGGATGCGATGTATCTCCTTAAATGATTGGCTGAGCATGTTTTCGAAGTACTCCTTTGCCTCCTCCCAACTTCTGTTGTTGGTATAAGCAACCATCTCCTTCGATTTGGGTGTTAGAGGGGTTGAGAAAAGTTCTGGGTATAGATCGCCTATAGCCCTTTTCAGCCAGACGTAGAAAAAGTCCGAGAGATAGGAATAGGGAACGTTGTCGTAGTATGGCGGATCTGTGAAAACTGCATCGAAGTAGTTGTCTGGAAATGGCAACTCGGTTGCTGAAGCCATGAAGATGCTCGGAATTCGGATTACGTTCATATTTTACCAGCCTCCGCCTTTATTCTGCTAACAAAATCGGAGCATTTCTCAAGCAGGTTCACCATCTCAAGCAATTCGCTCTCAGATATTCTGTAGTATTCATGAGCTATAAGGTTTCGGAGAAATATCAGGCGTTTGAAGGTTCTGAGCTCATCCTCGCTTATATATCCCTCATTTTCGAGAATCTCAAAAAGCTCCCTGTAGGTTGAGGGAAAGCCCAGTTTCTTCTTCGCAACTATGTACTGGGCTAAATCTATGAGGGTGTTGGCGGCCTGAAAGCACTCCATTGCCAGAGTGTTGTAAACAAAGTAGTCTTTAACATTTTTGGATTTGAGGTTCAACGCACCTTTTAGATGCCTCTCGAAACGCAGTATGTACTCTGCAAGCCTCATCCAAGCACCTCTGAAGAGATTTGCCTGTACATTCGATGTGTATCGAGGTATTCGCTCATAACTTTAAGTTTGATCTCCAGTAGCTTTTCCTCATCTTTGACAAAAAGCTCTTTTCCATGCTTGAAGACTTCAAATTTAATGTGCAACGGTAGGCGGTGAAAAAGGACTACATCGATTTGTGATGATACCAAGCTCCCGATTTCCGCCTCACTTTCGGGAGTGGGATTTTCCATTATAACTGCAATGTCGATGTCTGATAGGGGAGTTGCCTCTCCTTTGGCGTGAGAACCAAAGAGGTAGATTGCAATAACGCTTGGGTGAGCTTTGATGGTTTCGATAATCTTCGAGAGTTTATAGTTTAATTCCATAGCGTTTTTATTACGGTGAAAGTTAATATCTTTTTGCTTATTGAATTTGAATATCTTATATGGGTGGGATAGGAAAGTTAACAATCTTTTTGATCGTAGTGTTCATCGTTTTTGTTGAGATCCCGATACTGTCAGTATTTCTTTCCATTGACAAAAGTTTTGACAATCTATCCACTATTGATTTCCCTAATTCTCTATCTGCTAATTTTCGCATACAAGATGATGAAATCTGAAAAAAGCTTGGAGATGAGTATATTGGGAATAGTAGCAGCCATATTAATTCTTTTCTGGTTGGTTCACGCAGGTTGCGACTATTCATACCGTAGAGTTAGAATATCATACTTTTTCAACTCTTCCTCCCACATTCCACTTTTTAACCCGGCACGATGAAGCGGATGATCTCAATTTTTCTGCTTGTTCTTCTCTCAATTTCTAACATTCTTAAAAGATAAATGCCAAAGCGTAAATATAAACCTTAGTCGTTAATTCAACTTATTTTATCAAAGGTTTTCATCTGTCATCGCTCCCTCATAAAAGCCCAATTTAACCTCTGCCTTAAGTATACTCCTGATTTCTTCCCCTATCGTACTGGTACTTGCATATGTTTAAATATTCTTACCATAACTTTATATGCTGCTCTTGCGAGCAGCGAATGTAGGCTGTGTAAGTGTAATCGCTTATCTTGTTTATGAAGAAGCAACGTCTCTATTAAATAGTCAGAATCAAAAACGATTTTATCTTTGAGCATTTTAATCTCTTTCTGCCATTTTCATAAAGATTTCGATAAAGCTTTGGATTTGTTAGCGTATTTCGTTTCAATCTTTCTTTTCCCCCCATTGTCCAAGCCTCTTTGGGATAATATCCAGAACTTCTCCAACCAGCAGATGTGGGAGCACACTTTTAGCTCTGAGATTCTATTTGCAATTAAGTCCTCTGTAAAATCTTCAACAACTCAAAGTTCTGGATGCTCTTCTCTAAAGCTCTCTAGAGCTCTTTGAAGATTATATTTGTAGAAACTCATTTGATCAAACCTCTTGTAAAGCAGTATTTGAAGTTAGACACCTTCCTGAAAGTTGAGTGGGATTTGACTCAAAGTCAGTTATCCCGGCCGTGGCTTTTTCTTATTTTGTTATCTTACATTAAACTGGGTTTATTGAGAAAAAATGCTAAAAAGTTTGAGAATGGAAAAGAATTCTCAAAATTTTTGAGATGGTTATATACTGTAAAGTTGCATGATCACGTAATTGCCAATAACAAAAATAAATTTAAACATTTAAAATCCAACTTAGGTAATGGTAACTGGAATAGTTTATCACAAGAAATACCTTGAGCATGAGCAAACCCCTACACATCCTGAAAGAAAGGAAAGATTAGCTTATACAATGGATCAGCTCATGGAGGAGGGAATATTTGAAGACAGGGACATAAAGCTGATAGAACCGTTTATGGCATCTGAACAAGATGTTTTGCAAGTCCATACTCAAGAATATGTTGAGTTTTTGAAAAGGGAGAGTAAAAAAGGAGGGTTTATTGATTGGGATACAAACATCCCAGTCGGAGTTTTTGAAATAGCATTGCTTGCTGTTGGTGGAGCAATAAAAGCTGCAGATTCCGTTTTAAATGCTGAAGTAGACAATGCATTCGCAATGATTCGCCCCCCTGGACATCATGCAAAACCTTACACAGGAGCTGGCTTTTGCTATTTTAATAACATGGCAATAATGGTTAAATGGTTGCTAAAAAAGTTTGACAGGATTTTAATCTTAGATTGGGATGCTCATCATGGAGACGGCACTCAAGAGATTTTTTACAACGATAACAGGGTTTTGTATATTTCAACTCATCAAATGCCTCTCTACCCAGGAACGGGCTTTCCTTACGAGGTTGGGAGTGGAGAAGGAGAAGGATACACAATAAACGTACCATTACCGCCTGGAACATCAGATGATGGATATATGATGGTCGTTGACGAAATAATCGAACCAGTAGCGATCGAATTTGATCCAGACTTTATAGCAATATCTGCTGGGCAGGATAATCACTTTACAGACCCGATAACAGGGTTGGCTTTAACAGCAAGGGGTTACGCGGAATTGATGAGAAGGGCAGTAGAGTTATCAAAAAAACTTTGCAAAGGTAGACTTGTTGCAATACTTGAAGGCGGTTATAGTGTTGAAGGTGCATTGCCATATACCAATTTGGGAATAATTGCTGCAATGGCTGGAAAGGACTTGAGTTGCATAAGGGAGCCTAAGAGCTACTTGGATGAATTAAAATGGAGGAAGAAAGATGCAGCTGTTAAAAAGCTTAGAGACAATATTGAGGAAGTGAAAAAAATTCATTCGAAGTATTGGAAATGCTTGAGGAAGTAAAAAAGCTTTGGGACAAGTATAAGCTAAGCGAGGATGTTAGAAAGCATTGCATGAAAGTTGCTGAGGTAGCATTAAAAATTGCAAACAGCATTGAAAGTGATGTGGGCATCGACAAAAATGCAGTTTTAATTGGTGCTTTACTTCATGACATTGGGAGGGCTGTGACAAATGATCCCTTTTTACATTTTATAAAGAGTGCAGAAATACTAAGAAAGGAAGGTTTTGATGATAAAATTGTTAAAATTGCTGAAAGGCACTTTAGTGCTGGCTTGAGCAAAGAGGATGCAAAAAAACTTGGCTTGCCAATAAAAAATTACATGCCAAAGTCTTTGGAAGAAAAAATCGTGTCTTTTGCTGACAACTTAGTTTTTGGAGACAAAGAGGGAAAATTCGAAGACTTCATGAAAAGATTAGATGAAATTGACAAAAGGAATGGTAAATTCAAATGGTTAACGGAAAAAACAAGGAAAAGGGCTTTAAAAATCAAAGAAGAATTGGAAAAACTCTCAGGATTGAAATTTTAAAGTTTCCTAATCTTAGCCACAAAAAATCCAGAAGTTTCGTGTTTATGCGGATAAAATCTTTTTGCTTTTCTTAACTCTTTGCTAAATTTGATTTTAGTGTTAGAAATTTTTATAAAAGCTTCATCTCCCCAATCTATCTCCTCAAGTGTTACATTGTCATAAGTTCTTAGCAAGAAGTCAACTACTGCTTCATTCTCTTCAGGAGTTAGGGAGCAAGTAGAGTAGACAAGCAAACCATTCTTTTTTAAACACTCAAATGCCGATTTTATCAAGTCTAATTGCAAAGATTGACAAAATTCTATGTCTTCTTTACCCCTACTAACCTTTCTCGTTTTATCTTTATGAATTATACCTTCTCCCGTGCATGGAGCATCCAAAAGTACTTTATCAGCCTTTATGTTCAATTTACTAAATTTTACGGCATTAATGTTTAAAACTGCAACATTTAAGCAACCCATTCTATGTATGTTGTCTATTAACGGCTGTAATCTTTCTTTATTGGCCTCAATAGCGATTATTACACCTTCATTTTCCATGAGTTGTGAGATAAAAGTAGTTTTACCTCCTGGAGATGCTGTAAAATCAACAACAATATCTTTTTTCCTTGGCTCTAAAGCTAACGGAGGGATGCATGAGCTTTTATCCATAACGTAATAGTATCCCATCAAATATTCTGGTGTTGCCCCTATTGAATATGGCTCACTCTCAACTCTATAGCAAAAGGGAACTTCAGTTTTCGATAAAGCAAAGCCTCTTTTGTTTAATTTCTCCAAAAGCCTGTCTTCATCAATTTTTATAGTATTGATTCGTATGTATTTGGGTATGCCTTTTTCCATTGCCTCAATTAACTTTATCGTTTCATCGCCAAAAAAGTTGAGCCATCTCCGCACAATAAATTCGTCGTAACCGTATTTTTCTGCCAATTTTTTTGATTTTTCAGTTGAAGGGAAGTCTAGTATCATTGTTTTATCCACAACCTTTCATTCTTTACCCAATCTACGATTAATTGCTTGTAACGCTCTTTAATCTTTAACATTCTTTTTTCAGAATCCAATTTTCTCTCAATTATATCTTCCTTTCCCATATTTTTGCACCTAAGTTTTATTCCTCCCTTAGCTCCACGAACGTGCTTGTAAGTGATGTTGTCTTCTATACCGCATTTTTTAGCAATTTCATTCATAAGACTTACAATTTCTTTAATGGTTGCGAAGTCATCCATGTGAGCTAAGGCAGCCAATAGCAACTTTTGATACAAAGTTACTGTTTTAAGACATGAAATCAATTCTGATTCCGTCCATACTCTGTCATCTTCCACTTCTTCATCTTCGATTGATTCTTCTATTGCAATAATATCTATTATCAAACACACAACATTTCCCAAATTTATGCTCTCAATTGGAAAGAGAATGCTTTGGACTTTTTCTATGGCTTGCTTTTCTCCTATTACTGGCTCTAATTTTTCTTTCAGAGATACAATCTCGATTAAATCGTTGTAAAAAATTATTCGCATTTTATCTTTATACTTGCTACCAATTATTTGCTCAATTAATGGCTGAGCATCACCTTTTCCAATAACATACAATCCAAAGACATTTTCTTCAGGTAACTCCTCAATGTACTTGCCAAGCTGGTTAATGCTGCGTATTGGCCAAGTACTCGTCTTAACTTCGAGAACTATTATTTTTCCATCATAACTTCTCCATATTCCATCGTAGTTTCGTTCTCCTGCTTTACCCAAGTATTTTCCATACTCCACTTTAAAGCCAAGCCTCTTTCCCAAAGAAACAACTAAATCTTGGAACGCTTTGTTGTACGGGTCTTTGCCCTTTTCAACGCACTCATCCAACCAACTTTTTATTTGCTCTAAACTCCATTTGCTTTGCCCTATGAATTCTCTAAACTTTTTTGCCTCAACTCCATCTTTCAAATTTCCGATTAGGTTTATGATATCACAAATTTCCACCATTCTTTTGAATTCGAAATTTTAAAACTATAATTTTTTCGTCATATATTCAAAATTATTTCTATAACCAAATCGCCTATAATAGTCCCTCACACCAACTCCACTTATTACGGAAATCTTATCGTATTTCTCCTTTGCAATTTCCTTAGCAGCTTTTAACAACTTCTCACCAAACCCCCTATGCTGGAACGCATCACCCTTCTTCCCCAAAGCTATAGCCTTACCATAGACATGCAACTCCCTAATCAAAGCTGAATCTTCCAAAGCTTTTATAAACGGTTTATGTGGAAATCTCAGCCTTATAAATCCAACCAAAGCATCATAATCCGGAATTTCGTAAGAAATGAAGTACTCTTTACCCTTTGATGCTTTATACTCTCTAACGACCAACTCAGCTTTCTTTATTTCGTCTGTTGGCACTTTCAAATGCCCAACTTCTCTACACCTAATACATCTACAACTATAGCCCAATTCTTTAAGCCTTTGTTTAACCAACTGCCTAATGTTGCCCTTATCCAATCCAATTGCATGATTTACTGGTATGTCCCTCTGAATTCTTTGCACTCTAACCCATTCTGGAAAGTACTTCTTTGCTTGAGCAATGAGCTCCACGACTTCTTCAGTTGTGTAAGGCTCGTATTCTCCACT